>NZ_JAKFCQ010000009.1:0-20947 GCF_036676585.1 Robertmurraya sp. | reverse complement strand
TTTAGGATTAATTCTTGGTTGCTTTACAAGTGCTGCTATGTTCTTTGGTCTAGTCATGAACTTCTCTTTCATGCTTGCTGGTACGGTATCTCATAACCCTACAGACATTCTAATGGGTGTGATCATTCTTACTGCCGGATTCAATGCAGGACGTTACGGCTTAGACTATTGGGTTGTTCCTTTCCTTCGCAAAACGGTTTTCAAAAAAGGGGCAGACCTTCTTCAACAAAAAGCCTAACTATAAAGAGATTCCCTTGCTACATTTAAGCAAGGGAATCTTTTTTATTAGCGTTTTCTGATTTCTTGTTGCAATAGTTTGTTTACTAGTGGTGGGTTTGCTTGGCCCTTTGTTGCTTTCATGATCTGACCAACAAGGAAACCAATCGCCTTTTCCTTACCATTTTTAAAATCGTCAATGGATTGTGGATTGGCATCAAGAACTTCAGCAATTACTGTTAGTAGAGCACCTTCATCAGAAATTTGTACTAGACCTTGGTCTTTTACAATTTTCTCAGCACTGCCGCCTTTTTCAACAAGCTCTTTAAACACCTTCTTCGCAATCTTGGAAGAAATGGTTCCGTCAGTAATGAGCTTAATCATTCCAGCAAGACCTTCTGGTGTTAGGGCTACATCAGCAAGTTCCTTTTGTTCGGAATTTAAATAAGCTGATAATTCTCCCATAATCCAGTTGGATGCTTGTTTCGGATCCGCTCCAGCAGCCACCGTTGCTTCAAAAAAGTCAGCTGTTTCCTTTACAACTGTTAAAACAGCCGCATCGTACGCTGGTAATCCCCACTCTTCGGTATAACGCTTCTGTCTTGAATCTGGAAGTTCAGGAATTTCTGCAGCAATGCGGGCCTTCCATTCCTCATCAATATACAAATCCGTTAAATCTGGTTCAGGGAAGTAACGATAATCTTCAGAACCTTCTTTTACCCTCATTAATAAAGTGGTATTTGTTGCCTCGTCATAACGACGTGTTTCCTGCTGAATCTCTCCCCCAGCTCGAACCACTTCTTCCTGACGCTTCGCTTCATATTCGATTCCTTTGCGAACAAAGTTAAATGAATTTAAGTTCTTTAACTCGGTCTTTGTCCCAAATTCCTCTTGTCCCACTGGACGAATCGAAATATTCGCATCACAACGTAAGGAGCCTTCCTCCATCTTACAATCAGATACTCCTGTATATTGAATAATCGATTTTAATTTTTCTAAATAAGCATAGGCTTCATTCGCTGTACGAATATCCGGCTCTGATACAATCTCAATAAGAGGTGTTCCCTGACGATTGTAGTCACATAGAGAGTATCCATTTTCATGATTCAGCTTCCCAGCATCCTCTTCTAAATGAATTCTTGTGATGCCGATTTTCTTCTTATACCCGTCTACTTCAATTTCGATAAACCCGTGTTCACCAATCGGCTGGTCAAATTGAGAAATCTGGTATGCTTTCGGGTTATCTGGATAAAAGTAATTTTTTCTATCAAACTTCGTATGGGTTGCGACGTTACAGTTTAAGGCCATACAAGCCTTCATCCCGTAGTCAACCACCTTTTTATTTAATACCGGCAAAACACCTGGATATCCAAGGTCAATCACCGTTGTATTGGTATTTGGTTCCGCACCAAAATGGTTGGGACTTGCAGAGAAGATTTTTGATTCTGTTTTTAACTCTACATGGACTTCAAGTCCAATTACCGTTTCGAATTCCATTCTTATCCCCCTTACAGACCTGGCTTTTGCTTGTGGAAGTCTGTCGCCTGCTCAAATGCATGAGCTACACGGTAGACAGTTGCTTCGTCAAAGTGCTTACCGATAATTTGTAAACCTAATGGCAGTCCTTGATCAAAACCACATGGCACAGAAATTCCAGGTACCCCAGCAAGATTTACTGGAATGGTTAAAATATCATTAGCATACATTGTTAATGGATCGCTTGTTTTTTCACCGATTTTAAAAGCAGGTGTTGGTGTTGTTGGTCCAACGATCACATCATATTTTGCAAATACATCCTCAAAATCTTTTTTAATCAATGTACGTGCCTTTTGTGCTTTTTTATAATACGCATCATAATAGCCTGAGCTTAAAGCAAAGGTCCCAAGCATAATTCTGCGTTTCACTTCATCTCCAAAGCCCTCTGCTCTTGAGTTTTTATACAGCTCCATTAAGTTGTTCGAATTAGGAGAACGATAGCCATATCTGACTCCGTCAAAGCGTGCTAAGTTAGCAGAAGCTTCTGAAGAACTTAGTAGGTAATACGTAGAAAGAGCATACTTCGAGTGAGGTAAAGAAACTTCCTCCCAAGTGGCTCCTAGCTTTTCAAGCGTTGCTAACGCCTGCATGACAGATTCGCGAACCTCTGGGTTTACACCTTCTCCAAGATATTCCTTAGGAACTCCGATTTTTAATCCTTTTACTTCACCTGTTAAGGCGTTCACATACGATGGAACCTCAACATTGGCAGACGTCGAATCCATTGGATCCACACCGGCAATGGCCTGTAATACGTAGGCGTTGTCTTCAACGGTTCTAGTAATCGGACCAATTTGGTCTAGTGAAGAAGCAAAAGCAATTAATCCAAATCGAGATACTCGTCCATACGTAGGCTTTAATCCAACCACTCCACAAAAACTAGCAGGTTGGCGAATAGATCCACCTGTATCGGAACCTAATGAAAAAGGAACCTCACCGGCTGCTACGGCTGCTGCTGAACCTCCTGAAGATCCACCAGGAACGGTTTCCAAATTCCAAGGGTTTTTCGTCTTTTTAAAGCTGGAGTTTTCTGTTGACGATCCCATGGCAAACTCGTCCATATTTAGTTTCCCAATCGTAATGGTTTCTGCTTCCTGAAGCTTTGTCACAACGGTTGCATCATAGATTGGATCAAAATTATGTAGAATTTGGCTTGCTGCTGTTGTACGTAAATCCTTTGTTACAATATTGTCTTTAACCCCTACCGGCATACCGAATAGCAAACCTTTTGCTTCGTCCGTTCCTAGTTTTTCATCTAGTTTTTTGGCTTGGCTTCGTGCTCGCTCTTCATCTAATGTTAAAAATGCGCCCACTTGGGTCTCGACTTCTGATATTCTTTTATACGACTCTTCTACAAGATCTGTAACACTAATTTCTTTTTTATGTAGCTGCTCATGAAGATCAGATACTTTTTGATCGAATAAGCTCATATTGTCCCTCCTTACTCAATAATCGGCGGAACTTTGATTTGTCCGTCCTGTTGATCTGGTGCATTTTTTAAGACAAGCTCTTGTGGCAAGCCTTCTTTTGAAACATCTTCTCTTAATACATTTTTAATATCTAAAACATGGGATGTCGGTTCCACATTATCAGTATCAAGCTCGTTCAATTGCTCCGAGAATGAAATGATTGCATCTAGCTGTTTTTGAAAATTCACAGCTTCCTCTTCTGTAATGGCAAGTCTCGCTAAATGCGCCACATGCTTTACCTCTTCGATGGATATTCTTGACATCCTCTCACCTCCATAAATTTTTTTGAACTTTTCACACAATAATACACTGATGATATCAAAGTTTTAGGCTTTGGGCAAAGGGAATATAAGAAAAGTGGAAGCGCCCGTTTAGCGCACGACAGGACTGGAGCGCTCTGACTGAGATAAAGGAAACACGGAGAGCGCAAGTGATCCGATGTTGACTTATCGTAGGGAAGAGAGCGAAGTACACTAGTCGCTGGGCGCTGGAACTAGACACTGTTCAAAGTTCAATATTTTATCTTTCTTAATCTTAATAGAAAAAGCAGTACACTTTTCGTGACTGCCAAGTTAATGACCAAATAGCTTTCCAAAGAAGCCCTTTTTCTTTGGAGTTGGATCTATGCTTACTTTCTTTTCGACATAAATGTTTTCCTTATCTATTGCGTAATCATAAGCAAGAACAAGCCCCAGTTCCGAATCATATTCTTTGTTTGTCACAAGCGTATACTCTACATCATACTGATCGGCTACTTTTTTATACTTAGATAAGTACTCATAGGTCATGTTGCCATTTAAATAGAGATGCGCTTTTTTATTTTCTTTAAGAGCTGTCTCCACCTCTGGATAGATGCCTGGTTCAATCAGCTGTGGTTGTTTTAAGGCAATGACGACACGTTCTCGTAATGTTCCTAAAAATCGGCGTCTTTCATCAGGATTGATTTCCTTTTTCCCGTGAATCCCTTGCTGCAAATAATCATCAATATCAGGTCGCATATATCATCCCTCCTCCTTAAATTTGTATGTAGATCCCCTAATAATTGTTCGTATATAAAGTATAACCCAATCGTAAGGACAAAAAAAATTCCTCCCCTTTCAATAGAAAGAGAAGGACAAAATGGAGGTTACAAATAAAGGTGTAAAACAAGTTTGAACAAGTTTGAAGCTACTTACTTTGTTGCAGTAAACTGCTCTTCTTCCGTTGACCCCTTTAAAGCAGTTGTGGAAGAAGTACCACCAGAAATCACCATTGAGACTTGGTCAAAGTAACCTGTACCCACTTCTCGCTGATGTCTTGTAGCCGTATAGCCATTTTCTTCGCTAGCAAACTCTGCTTGCTGAAGCTCTGAATACGCTGCCATTCCACGGTCCTTATACCCACGAGCAAGTTCAAACATACTGTGGTTTAGTGCATGGAAACCAGCTAACGTTACAAACTGGAACTTGTAGCCCATCTTACCAAGCTCGATTTGGAACTTCGCAATCGTGTCATCATCCAGCTTCTTTTTCCAGTTAAACGATGGAGAACAATTATATGCTAAAAGCTTTCCAGGGAATTTCTCATGGATCGCTTCGGCAAATCGACGTGCTTCTTCAATATTCGGCTCGGATGTTTCGCACCAAATCAGATCTGCGTATGGTGCGTATGCTAACCCTCTAGCAATCGCCTGGTCGAGTCCAGCCTTCGTACGGAAAAATCCTTCTGGCGTTCTTTCCCCTGTAATGAACGGAGCATCAACCGGATCCACATCACTTGTAATCAAGTCTGCCGCATTGGCATCCGTTCTTGCCACTAGTACAGTTGGAACACCCATTACATCAGCAGCAAGACGTGCCGCAATGAGGTTACGTACAGCGGTTTGCGTTGGAAGTAGTACTTTTCCGCCTAAATGACCACATTTTTTCTCAGATGAGAGTTGATCTTCGAAGTGAACACCAGCCGCCCCTGCTTCAATCATGCCTTTCATCAATTCAAAACAGTTCAATTGTCCACCAAATCCAGCTTCCGCATCCGCCACAATCGGTGCAAACCAGTCGATCGAGTCGTCCCCTTCCGAGTGAGTAATTTGGTCCGCGCGTTGTAACGCTTGATTAATTCTCTTTACCACACTTGGTACAGAGTTTGCTGGATACAAGCTTTGATCTGGATACATATGTCCAGAGAGGTTAGCATCAGCTGCCACTTGCCAGCCGCTTAAGTATATGGCCTTCAAGCCCGCCTTCACCTGTTGAACCGCTTGATTGCCCGTTAATGCTCCAAGTGCATTTACAAAGTCTTCTTCCTTCACAAGATTCCACAGTTTTTCTGCTCCCCTGCGAGCCAGCGTATGTTCAATATCAATCGAACCTCTTAATTTAATAACCTCTTCGGCAGAATACGGTCTTTCAATCCCCTTCCAACGCGCATCCATCTCCCAGCTTTCCTGTAACTCTCTTACTCTTTCATTTGTCATTGTAAAAATCTCTCCCTTCGTTCATGTCCCTATTGTTATAATACAGTTATCTTTATATGTTGTATTATATAACAGAGATTCGGAGATAGGAACCACTTTTTCTAAAATTTTCAGATTATTTTTTCGACAAATTTCAAAAGCGGATGCGGCTTGGTCAGGGGTGACAGGCATAAGACGAAGACCGCAGGAGGTCCTGACCTCTGGAGGGCTTTGGCTTATGACCCCGAGCCCCTAGCCGCTGGAGCTAGACGACACCAAAAGCAGGGGCGGCTGGTTTAGGGGCGACAGATAACACTTTCTAATTGACCGGTTGTTGCTCACTTGGACTCTGATGGGCAGTTAGAACCTCTCTATTGGACCGTCAGCTCCGACAAGCGTAAGGCAAGCCGATAGAACTAGACGAATCCAAAAATGGAGGCGGATAGGATCGGAGGTGAGTCAAAATCGGAAGTTAATCAACAAAAAACTGGCCGAAACTGCATTCGGCCAGCACTTTTTGATGCTCTAGAGGCATATTTCATTAAATTCAATCACTTTTGAACAAATTTTTTTCCGTGGAGCTCTCTTTTTAGATGATTATCTGCGATTTCCAGGATATATTTGCGATTCTGAATTTTTATTTGCGATTCCAGAACTATATTTGCGATCCTGAATTTTTATTTGCGATTCCAGAAATTTATTTGCGATCCTGAAATTTTATTTGCGATCCAGCACTCTTATTTGCTATTCTGAATTTTTATTTGCGATCCAGCACTCTTATTTGCTATCCTCACCTTTTAGTACCCTTTACGTTCCTAAAAATTATTTATGATCTCTCGACACTATTATTTTCATCAGCTGTTTAATTTCCTAAACAACAACAAAAAACCACTCACATACTCGCGAGTGGTTCATACATCATTTATTTAGTTTCAATATCATTCTCAACTGCTTCAACAAACTCTTCTTTAATGATTTTCTTCGGTTCGTTTCCTGTTAAGCTGAACACGATAATGGCAATCGTCGCTAAAATAAATCCTGGTACAATTTCATATAACTCAAACGGGATAATGCCAGCCGCGGTTAACTGCTTCCACACAACCACGGTAACAGCACCAGTAATCATACCAGCTAGAGCACCATTTCGGTTCATTCGCTTCCAATAGAGAGACAGAATGATTACCGGACCGAATGCCGCTCCAAATCCTCCCCATGCATAACTAACAAGGTCTAAAATAGACGCTCCACCATTTTCAGGATTGCCTGTATAAGCAAGTGCAATGGCCACAAGAGCAATAACGATTACTCCCGCTCTACCAACCCACACCAATTCTGCATCACTAGCATTCTTTCGGAACAGCGCTTTGTAGAAGTCTTCGGCTAACGCACTGGAAGATACTAATAGCTGTGAATCTATGGTACTCATAATCGCCGAAAGAATGGCAGCAAGCAGAATTCCTGATACCCAAGGATTAAACATGATGTCTGAGAAAAAAATAAACACTTTCTCACTATTATTTACATCCGCTGTAATAAGTGGATTATCAGCAAAATAAGCGATTCCGACCAACCCGACAATGATCGCTCCAACAATCGAAATGGTCATCCAGCCCATTCCAATCCATCTAGCTTTTCTTACTTCCTCCGTGGAACGAATCCCCATAAAGCGGGTAATAATATGCGGTTGACCGAAGTATCCTAATCCCCACGCAAGTAATGAGATCGTCCCCATAACCGTCACCGAATCAAATGCATTGAGATAGGATGGATCAATACTGCGGATGGCGTCCATCGATTCACCCCAACCACCTAATTTCATAATAGCAACAATCGGTACTATGACCAATGCTAAGAACATTAATAAACCTTGGAAAAAGTCCGTCCAACTGACCGCTAAGTAGCCTCCTAAGAACGTATACGAAATAATAACAATGGCTCCAATAAAGAGAGCTGTATTATAAGACATTCCAAAGGTTTCTTGGAATAACAGTGCTCCTCCTACTAAACCTGAGGATGCGTAAAAGGTGAAAAAGATTAATATAACTAACGCGGAGATAACTCGTAGTAAACGCGATTGATCTTTGAAGCGATTTTCAAAAAAATCGGGGACAGTAATCGAATCATTTGCCACCTCAGTGTACGATCTTAGTCTTGATGCAACAAATTTCCAGTTTAAATAAGCACCAATGATTAAACCCACACACATCCAAATGGAATCCAATCCAGTGGCATAAGCAAGCCCTGGTAATCCAAGTAGTAGCCATGAACTCATATCAGAAGCACCAGCACTTAAAGCTGTCACACCTGGTCCAAGACTTCTTCCTCCTAAGACATAGTCCGATAGGTTGCTAGTTAGCTTAAACGAGATCAAACCAATGATCAGCATGCCAACTAGATACACAATAAAAGTAACTAACGTAGCTGTTTCCATATTTTTTTCACATTTCCCCTCTCACTATTTTATTGGCTCATACAATTTTTCTGTAAAATTATACACATGATTTCTTGCCGTGACCGAACCAACGTAACAAGCGTAGCATACATAGAGGGTTCTATCTAACTGAATTATCTGATAACTAATTCATTAATTTATAAATATTCATAGTATTCGTATGCTCATAGGGCTCAACTCACCATTTACTGATATGTATACATTTAAATTTATAAAATTAAGTTGAAAAAATGGGTTTTTGGGAGCGAATTCTAGTGAACTAGTACCTACATTTTCTTGTTTTTATGACTCCTCAAGTTGTGTTTTCCTTGCCCTGAAGTCATAACCTGCTTCTTATGACTCCTTGCACTCGTTTCCCCCTTGCTCTCACGTCATAACCCGCTTCTTATGACTTCTCTCACTCGTTCAGCCTTCACTCTCGCGTCATAACCCGCTTCTTATGACTCCTCTCTCTCCTTCACCCACCACACTCACGTCATAACCACCACCCCTTACTTCAAAGGCATTCAACTCACAAAAAAAACACCACCCAAATCTGGTGTGGTGCTTAGCATGTTAGTTAATACAATTCAGATGTTGTTTTTGCCTGCAAATGCAGCAACAAGTAGTCAGGTCCGCCCGCTTTTGAATCGGTCCCTGACATATTAAAGCCTCCGAATGGCTGATACCCTACAATTGCACCTGTACAGCCGCGGTTAAAGTATAGATTTCCTACGTGGAAGTCTTCGCGGGCTTGTTGCATATGTTCACGGTTGGTTGTTATTACGGCACCCGTTAATCCATATTCCGTGTTATTGGCTATCTCAATCGCTTCTGTAAAGTTCTTTGCTTTTGTAAAGCCAACAACCGGGCCAAAGATTTCTTCTTGCATTAATCGTGCATTCGGAGCTAAGTCAGCGAAAACGGTAGGCTTGATAAAAAAGCCTTTAGAGTTATCTCCCCCTCCTCCAGCGACTAGACGGCCTTCCTTCTTGCCTATATCAATATAACTCATGATTTTATTAAAAGCACTTTGGTCTATCACAGGTCCCATATACGTGCTTTGCTCTTCAGGATTGCCAAGAGTTAATTGATTGGTTAGTTCCTCCACACGCTTTAAGACGTTATCGTAAACATCCTCTACGATGACTGCACGGGAGCACGCAGAACATTTTTGACCAGAGAAGCCAAACGCCGAGGCGACAATGGATTGTGCCGCTAATTCAAGATCAGCTTCCTTATCGACGACGATGGTGTCTTTTCCACCCATCTCTGCAATCACACGCTTTAACCAGATTTGGCCTTCATTCAACTTAGATGCACGCTCGAAAATCCGAAGTCCCACATCTCTTGATCCTGTAAAGGAGATAAAACGCGTATCCTTGTGATCTACCAAGTAGTCACCGACTTCCGCTCCGCTACCAGGTACAAAGTTGAGTACACCCTTCGGTAAACCTGCTTCTTCCATTACTTCCACAAACTTCGCTGCTACAACAGGTGTGGTAGATGCTGGTTTTAAAAGAACCGTATTCCCGGAAACGATGGCAGCTACGGTTGTTCCAGCCATGATGGCAAGCGGGAAATTCCAAGGAGAGATGATGATCCCTACACCCAATGGAATATAGTCATAACGGTTAAATTCATTTGGTCGGCTATTTACCGGTACACCGTCCTTAAGAAGCAGCATTTGACGAGCATAATATTCTAGGAAGTCAATCGCTTCAGCTGTATCAGCATCCGCTTCTCTCCAGGGTTTCCCCGCTTCCTTTGTTAACAGGGCAGAGAATTCGTGCTTGCGACGGCGTATGATGGCAGCTGCTTTAAAGAGCACATCTGCACGTAATTCTGGCTTTGCTTTTCTCCAGGTTTTAAATGCCTCCACAGCCGCTTGCATGGCTTTTTCTGCTAGTTCACGATTCGCCTTGGAGACGCGTCCAACTACTTCTATTTTATGTGATGGATTATATGAAACAATTTTATCTTCTGTAGAAATTCGCTCGCCACCAATGATTAAATCATAGTCTTGGCCAAGATATCCTTCCACTGTTTTTAAGCCTAATAAAAATCCTTCGCGTTCATGTTCATTAGAAAAGTCTGTGAATGGTTCATGTTTATACTGTTGTACCATTTCTTCCGCCTCCTTATGTATGAAAACGTTTCACACTCATTTTAGCATGGAAATGAATGCTCCTTCAAATGAACAGAAAAAAGACAAGGCATCCACCTTGTCTTTAGATTTACTGATAAATATGAACGAATGGTTCTTTGTCTCCAGCCTCTTTCACAATGAGACCCTCTTGTCCATTGACGGAAGTGATATTCACTTCTACTGAATAGTAGTCAGGGAAATGTTCCATCACTAACCCTGTTACGTATTGCGTGAAGCCAACTGCCTCTGCTTTTCCGTAAAACTGGATCGGTATATCGATTTTCAACTCTTGAAGTTGATCTCCTACATAAAAAGCCTGACCAATGACACCGTTAAAGTTCGGAAAATACGTTTCCACGTCCTGCTTAAAATTCAAAAAGAAGGTCACATCGTCACGATGGGCATTTGTCGCTTCGGTAGACGGAAATAGGAAATAATTTTCGTTTACGCTTTGCCAAGCTCCCAATTTTGAACTTCCTTTATCTGCTGAAGCGTAAGCGATAAAATTCCCTGGAACAACAGACGATCGACTTTTTTGTTTAAAAAGTGCAATCGTAATGGGGACATTCGCTAAGCTCTTCATCCCCCGAAGTCTAGTAAGTACTTCACCAGCGATTCTTTTTCCTTCTTCTTCAAGTTTTGCTTGAGAAATTTCGGATTCAAACGTGGCACCGTAAGCTTCCTTTTGGTAATAATGGACAGAGTTTAATGCCAACCCGATTACCACTCCTCCGAGACGAACCGTTCCGTCTTCATCTTTAAGAAGATAGTTGTGCTCTAAAAGATGCGCTAAATAAATCGGGTTTTGTTCATTATTCGCTGCTATATCTCCACCTTCGGGAATTTGCGGATTCAAACCAATGTTTTCATCTTCTTTCAAACCTGCATCCTGTAGCTGCCCCGCCGTCATTTTCCGGTTCAGCCATAAACCAACCGTTTCCCGGTCAAGGTTTTGTCCTTCCTTAAAAAGGTACTTATCTGGACCAAAGGACGTTTGCGCAAGCCTCATTAACCCTGTTTCAAACTCACTAATATCGTATCTTGTGTTTAAGTTATTTACGATTAACCCTCGTGCTTGTGAGGGCTCGAAAGGTAGGATCGTCCGATAGTATTGATCAGAAATCTGATACTTCGGTATAATGGCTTTTTCCTTTGTATCATCGTTTTCCTGTACCACCTCTTCTTGCTTCTGAAGGTTAGGAGCACAGGCGGTTAAACTCAAGAGAACGGTAAGAGCAACCATTAGAATCTTCCTCATGGTATCACCTCTATTTCTTCAATTCTTCGACTAATCTCTCTTCATTCCATACTTCAATTCCAAGCTGCTCTGCTTTTGTTAATTTGGATCCAGCATCTTCCCCAGCGACTACCAAATCTGTCTTTTTACTTACACTTCCAGCGACTTTGCCGCCAAACGCTTCTATTCTTTCCTTTGCCTCATTACGAGAAAGCTGCTCTAGCTTCCCTGTTAGGACAATGGTTTTTCCAGCAAAGAAATGATCGATGTTTTCAACAGCCACCTTTTTCGGGCCATTATAAATCGTATTAACTCCGACTTCCTTTAGCTCTTCAATTAACTCTTTTACTTCTTCAAGCTCAAAGTAAGCGACCACCGATTCGGCCATTTTTTCTCCGATTTCGTTGATGGCTGTTAACTCTTCAGCAGTTGCCAACGCTAGTCGGTCAATGGTTTCAAATTCTTGTGCAAGAGTTTTTGCTGCTTTGGCTCCCACATGACGGATGCCTAATCCGAATAGCAGCTTTTCAAGAGAATTGGCTTTTGAAGCTTGAATGGCATCGATCAGGTTGTTAACTGACTTTTCTCCCATTCTCTCTAATTGAATCAACTGATCAAAGGTAAGTTTGTAAATATCCGCTACATCTTCAATCAATTGTTCTGCAAATAACTGACTGATCACCTTTTCACCAAGACCATCAATATTCATAGCCGTTCTAGAAACGAAGTGAATTAATCCTTCTCTGATTTGTGCCGGACATTTTGGATTAATACAACGCAGTGCCACTTCCTCTTCAAGCCTCACTAGCTCGCTTTCACATTCAGGACAATGAGTTGGCATACGGAACTCTTCCTCTGCCCCTGTTCGCCTCTCAACGAGAACATTTACGACCTCTGGAATAATATCTCCTGCTTTTTTTACAACCACCTGATCGCCAATTTTGATATCTTTTTCACGAATCAAATCTTCATTATGTAAAGAGGCACGTTGTACGGTCGTTCCTGCTACACGGACAGGTTCTAAAATTGCCGTTGGCGTAACAACACCGGTTCGACCAACACTCAATTCGATTGCCTTTAGTGTGGTCACAACCTCTTCGGCAGGAAATTTATAAGCAATGGCCCAACGTGGACTTTTTGCAGTCGTTCCTAGCTCCTCTTGCTGTGCGAGGGAATCGACCTTAATCACAATCCCATCAATATCATACGGAAGATTTGGTCGCTGCTCCGTCCACTCATTGACGTATGTAATCACTTCTTCAATAGAAGAGCATTTTCTTCTTTCCTTGTTGGTTTTAAAGCCAAGGCTTTCTAACAAGTCTAATCCTTCACTATGTGAGACGACACCTGTCTCCCCAACATCAGCGATATTGTAGAGGTAGATATCAAGGTTACGAGACGCAGCAATCTTTGGGTCCAGCTGTCGTAGTGATCCAGCCGCTGCATTACGAGGGTTTGCTGCCAGCTCTTCCCCACGTTCTGTCTTCAATAAGTTTAATTGCTCAAATGATTTCCGTGGCATAAATACTTCTCCACGAACCTCTATAGACACAGGATCCTTTATTCGAAGTGGAATGGATTTGATCGTACGTAAATTAGACGTAATATCCTCCCCAATGGTTCCATCACCTCTTGTGGCTCCTTGAATAAATAAACCATTTTCGTAACGAAGCGAAACCGCTAGACCATCAATTTTCAATTCACACACATAAGAAATTTGATCTCCAACCGCTTGGCGTACACGTCGGTCAAAATCCAGTAAATCCTGCTCCCCAAAGGCATTGCCGAGACTAAGCATAGGAGATTGATGCTGTACCTTTACAAACATATCTAAGACGGCTCCACCTACACGTTGTGTAGGGGAGTCCGGACTTTTCAGTTCAGGAAAAGTTTCTTCCAGATTGATTAATTCTCTTAATAATTGATCATATTCAGCATCTGAAGCGGTTGGTTGGTCTAATACGTGATATTCGTAATTTAACTGATTTAACTGGACATGCAGCTCTTGTACTCTTTTTTCCGCAGCTTGTTGATCCATGTACTCAACCCTTCCATCAGAATTATTTTAAAATAGAAAAATAATTTTCAATCAAACGTTTGATTGAATTGCCTTCGTGCCAGTTGTCTCAAAGCCTTAAGCAATTCCAATCAATCGCTTGATTGATTGAAATGTTTACCCTTTTGTTATCGGAGCAAACTTTGCAAGTAGTCGTTTAATCCCAACTGGTTTAGGGAATGCGATATCAAGTTCAATACCTTCTCCTTCGCCTTTTACGCTAACAACTGTACCTGTGCCCCATTTTCCGTGAACGGCTTTGTCGCCCACCTTCCATCCCAGCTCTTCTCCACCCGTTGAGTTCGTCATTGGACGGAGTACTGGTTTGCGAACAGCGGCAGCTTGTCTAGCGGCGAAAGGACTGGCTGACTGTGATTGTAGTGACGTCTTTTTCGGCTCTAGACCATCAATCAGATCGGCTGGAATCTCTCCTATAAATCGAGAAGGAGGGTTCATATTCGTACGCCCAAATAATGTCCTCATTTGTGCATTCGTGATAAACAGTTCTTCCTCCGCTCTTGTAATTCCCACATATGCCAAGCGACGCTCTTCCTCCATCTCCGCTTCTTCCATAAGAGATCGACTATGAGGGAAAACTCCTTCCTCTAGTCCTAATAGGAACACGACAGGAAATTCAAGACCTTTTGCGGAGTGCAAAGTCATCAACACGACGGTATCGACTTGCTTTCCATCCTCATCCAACTTATCGATATCTGCAACAAGGGCAAGATCCGTTAAGAAGGCAATCAGACTTTTATCTTCATTTCCTTCTTCAAAGTTTTTCGTAACAGACAAGAATTCGTCCAAGTTTTCTAGTCGACTTTGTGCTTCAATCGATTTTTCCGCTTTTAACATCTCATAATAGCCTGTTTTCTCTAACACTTCTTCTACAAGCTCTGTTACTGATAAATACTCTTGCATATGTGTGTAGTTATTAATCAAATCGTAAAACTCACGACACGCCTTTGTGATTTTCGGACTTAAGCCAATTAACTCTATCGATCCAAGTGCTTGGAACATAGACATATCATGCATGTCCGCAAAGTTGGCAATTTTATCAACTGAGCTAGATCCGACCCCTCTTTTTGGAACATTGATAACACGTGTCAGGCTTATATCATCATCAGGGTTTGCAATCAAGCGTAAGTAGGCAAGTGTATCTTTGATTTCTTTTCTGTCATAGAACTTTACCCCACCGACGATGGAGTATTCAATGTTCGACTTTAGTAACACTTCCTCCATTACACGGGACTGGGCATTCGTTCTGTACAGAATGGCAAAGTCGGAGTATTTTCGTTTTCCACTTTGAACAGCTTCCTTAATTTTCCCAGCTACGAACTGTGCTTCACTTTGCTCACTGTCCGCACGATAATAGAAGATTTTATTTCCCTCTGCATTTTCGGTCCAAAGATTCTTGTCTCTACGGTTTAGATTGTTTTTAATCACTTCATTTGCGGCAAAAAGAATTCTCTTCGTAGAGCGGTAGTTTTGTTCTAGAAGGATAACCTCTGAACGCGGATAATCCTTTTCAAAAGAAAGGATATTGGCAATATCTGCCCCACGCCAGCGATAAATCGACTGATCCGAGTCACCAACTACACATAGATTTTGGAAGCGTTGAGCCAACAATTTGACCAGCATATACTGAGCACGGTTTGTATCTTGATACTCGTCCACATGTATATATTGAAACTTCCGTTGATAAAAAGTTAGTACCTCAGGAACACGCTGAAAAAGCTGAATCGTAGTCATGATTAAATCATCAAAATCAAGGGCTTGATTTTTGCGCAATCGCTTCTGATACATTTCATACACATCAGCAACAATTTGATCCATATGACCGCCCGCATTTTTCGCGAATTCTTCTGGCCCAATCAGTTCGTTTTTGGCTGAACTAATGGCCCCAAGAATTGCACGTGGATCATACTTTTTTGGATCAAGGTTTTTTTCTTTTAAAATCGTCTTAACAACAGATTGTTGGTCCGTTGTGTCAAGAATCGTAAAATTACGATTGTATCCTAGTCGGTCAATATCTCTTCTTAATATGCGTACACACATCGAGTGAAAGGTAGATACCCAGATTTCATCTGCCACTCCACCCATCATGGAATAAATACGTTCTTTCATTTCACGCGCCGCTTTATTTGTAAACGTGATCGCCAAAATATTGTACGGATTCACTTGTTTCTCTACCATTAAATAGGCAATACGATGCGTTAGTACTCTCGTCTTACCACTACCCGCACCAGCCATCAATAACAGAGGACCATCAGTCGTTTTCACCGCTCGCTGTTGTTCAGGATTTAAACCATTTAATAATTTATCTGTTAAGTATTGCACTATATTTTCACCACCATACAAACATATGTTCTTATTCTATTTTACCTTTATACTACCTTTTAATCAATTTAATTTCGACCGTTTGAAGAGCTTCTTCTAAATTGTCATAAACAGCATTTCCCACAATAATCACATCTGCTAGTTCAGCCATTTCCTTCGCCTGCTCTAATGTATGAATACCTCCACCGTAAAACACGGTTGTCTCCTGTGTTGATTGACTAACAGCCTTCACAATTTCAGGGTCCCCATAGGCTCCACTGTATTCTAAATAAAAGATGGGTAAATGAAACATCTTCTCAGCAATTTGCGCATAAGCAACCACATCTTCCTTGGTTAAAGATGTTTGTGCATGGGTTAGTTTGGCTGCTTTACAATTTTCGTTCAAGATACAATATCCTGCAACAAGAATTTCATCCCAATTCATAATCTCCCCATATTCCTTCACTGCTTGATGATGCAAATCAACAATCCATTTCGCATCAGGACTATTTAAGACCGTAGGGATAAAATAAAGATCAAAACCTGGTGTAATCGACTCAAGGTTTGAGATTTCCAACACACAAGGCACCGTGTATCTTCTAATTCTTGCCATCAAATCAAGTACCTTTTCATCCGTTACTCCATCCGTCCCACCAACAATGACGGCATCTGTGCCTGACTCACATATTCTCTCCAGCGCTTCATCTGAGATTTCCTTATCAGGATCTAATTTAAAAGCATGACGCCATTCTCTTGCATCGTACATGCTGTAACCTCCAATCTACTATCACATTACACCATTATAGCACTAGCGAATGGGACAAAAAAGAAAACCGAAGATTTCTGTCCGGTTTCATTTTTTCTAAGTTAACATCATTAATATTTTCAAAATAGGAAGGAGGGAGTTCACATGGATACAGGAGAGTTTTTTAAAAAATCTGGCGGGTTTAAAGAAGCTTAGTTGGTACAAATAAGCGGAGATTTTTCTGTTAAGCTACTGAATACAGCTTGTTTTGGGGTATATAAGCGGAGGTTTTCCGGTTAAGCAAAGCAAAATTACCCATTTTCACGTTTTTCGAGCCAATAGTCGGAATCTTTCCGTCTATTTAGCTATTTTCAGTGCGATTTCCCTAATTAAGAGAAATTTCTCCGCTTATTTTTCAAACACGCTTTACTGCTTTTGTAAAAAGGGAAATTCAAAAAAGGATTAGAGATATTCTCATCTCTAATCCTTTTATCCCGCTATTTTTTTATTCCGAAATCGTTCCTGCTTCTTCTTCCTTTACACGCTCTAATGCCATTTCATACGCATCGTTACCGTAATTCAAGCAACGCTTTACACGTGAAATGGTTGCTGTACTAGCACCAGTTTCTGTTTCGATTTTATGGTAGGTTTTCCCTTCACGTAGCATACGGGCTACTTCTAACCGTTGTGCTAATGATTGGATTTCATTTACCGTACATAAATCATCAAAAAACTTATAGCACTCTTCTAAATCCTTTAACGTTAAAACCGCCTTAAATAACTGGTCGAGCTCTTTGCCTCTTAATTTATCAATTTGCATTATCTAGACTCCTTTATTATTGTATCGTAACGGTTTGTTCCAATCCTGGATTTGTTGGAACGATATTGATCCATGTTTTTCCTGGAACAAACTTGACCTCTTCGCCATCTAAGAAAGGTAGAATTCTTCCATCTACATTTTTCCACTCTACCTGTAGAAGCTTTCCTTGTTGCAGCAAATACCCTTTTCCACCAGAGGTTAAATCAATTTCTCTTCTTCCAGAGTCATCCAGTACCGTGTGCTCCATCTCAGCAATAAAGACATTGTCGAGAAGAACAGGCTCTTCTGAATCTAAATCTATCGTTTGTTCATCATTTGAATATCTAGCATATTTTTTGCTACTGTTATCGTATTTGTAGTCCACCTTAAAAAGATTACTCTTTAAATAGGCAACTGTCACATTCTCAGCAGCCTCACCTGTGATGCTGGCTAACTCTTCTTCCTCATAAAATGGAAGAGCATCTGGAACATCCGTCATGTCGTACCCAACCTGCTCTGCTCCTTTTAAAATACTCTCATAGGAAATATAGGAGTTATGCGGCGGTTGTCTAAAGCTCGCACGTTTAAAAAGCGTACCATCATACTGCATTCCATTTAAATTATCTATTACACCACTCGTAAGCATTTCCTGTGCCTCAGGGCTGTACCCATGAGCGATATATAACGCATCATACCCGCTGGCAAGGTCGATATAATAATCTCTTGCACTTCTCACTGGCCCAATATTTTCAGGATGTTCGCTTTGAAAAATGGCCAGAAATCTCGTTACATTACCTTCTGCTAACACTTCGTAAACGATGTCTGCCTGGTTCAGTGCGGACTGCGGTCTTGCTTTTGGATCATTATTGATCATCACACCAAACGCTCGACCAGAAGGTTCTTCCGATAGTTCCACACCAGATAAAGGAGCTTCAAAGGTTTGGGACACTTCCTCTACAACTGTATCTCCCTCTTCGACTGGTTTTTCACTTTCCTTTTGAACCTCTTCTACTTTATTACAGCCAGTTAATAAGAAGGCAGATGCCAACCCGACTGCTATCCATTTCCTTAGCATCATTACACCCCTAATAATCTTTTTCTATGCTTTTTCTATGATGTCCTTTTATATTTTAACGCATTATCGTTGGAAAGAGTATCATTTTGTTCATCACATCGTACATCCCTTGTTGCGTGATTCGGATATACGGCAGATGAGTGGATGAGAAGAAAAGTAAGGTATAAAAAGGATCTGCGTACGCGTACCCTTTCGTTTTCAAATAAGCAAGCAATTCCTTATCTTCCTCCACCAGTCTCTCTATTGAGTGATCACTCATCACTCCACTTAATGGCAGTGGAATTTCTAACACGATTCTTCTTTCTTCACTGATGACAATTCCTCCACCTAATTCGACCATTCGGTGAAAAGCGTTCATCATTTCATATTTGTTTTTTCCAATTAAAATAATATCTCCTGTAGTCGAATACGAGCTAGCTAAGCCCTGCACCTTGTTAGAGAATCCTTTTAACATCGTGTTGATTCTCCATTTGCCATGTTTATCAATTAGCATGAAGAAGCACTCATCATGGTCACACGAAAGCTCATCATAATTTGCATCAATAGACACAGAATATGGCTTTGTAATAACGGCATTCTCCATTTTAATTCCAAATGGCATAGAGAACTGAAAATCATCCATGGTTAGTTCCCAGTCTAACTTTAACGGTTCAAACCCCATATCCACCCAATTTAGCTGCTCATAGGCATTGGTGTCTTCTCCGTCCCTTTTCACCCACTGTCCTTTTGCAAGAACAGATACAGGGGTTGGATTACGCTCATCTGTCAAAAAGTTAATATTTGCTACTCTTCCTGTCGCAATATTTCCATGCAAGTGTTCTACATTATAGTAGCGTGCTACATTAATCGTCCCCATATTATAGGCATCAATGACTGGTACGCCTTTTTCAATGGCGATACGAATCATTTCATCAATGATTCCATTTTCGTAAAAGTGAGCAGATGCACCGTCCGTAGTAAACATAAATTTATCGTACATGGTGATTCCAAGTTGATGAATTTCATCTAGTAGGACAGGTAAATCTGGACGAATAGAGGAATGCCTTAAAGAAACCATATAACCCTGCATCAGACGGTTATAAATTTCTTCTCCTGTCATCGCTTCATGATCACAGTCCGCCCCAAAAAGCATCATTTTCGCCAATGTTTTTTCAGATGCCCCTGGAAAATGACCTTCCACTTTCTTTCTCATTCGTTTGGCTTCTTGCATCCAATGAAGCATCATATCATCACCATCAAGGAGTTTAGGCCAACCGGTAAGCTCTCCTCCTTGAATGACCGCATCGTGTTCAAGCCAAGATTTCACATTGCTATGTGAAAAAATTTGTTCTTCTTCTCGAATCTCTGTTTGTGCATCAAAACGGCACCACCAATACATGGAGGTTGGCGATTTTCGCATCTCCCTCATAAATGAAAACGCTTTATTTTTTTCCATCTGCAATGCAAGCACCATATTGTCATTTATTAGTGTTGTCGTTCCACACTGCGATGCATAGTGCGCAAGCGAATGGGGATTATATATTTGAAAGGGATGCGCATGTGGCTCAATATAGCCTGGCACCAATAAAAGACCTGAGCAATCCACGATCTCACAATGCTCTACATTGTCAGGATATTTGTCGCCAACGTAAATAATACGGTCCTCGTATATCCATATATTTGCTGTCATCCAAGTACGAAACGTTTGATTTAAGTACTTAGCATTTGTTAATAGAATAGTCGGAGAAACATTTCCATCTAGAACGGAAATATGTTCTCTAATATGTTTATTTTTCCATCGATATCGCTGATCCAGCATGTATGTCCCTCCTTACGCAGTGTTGTTATCTTAGAAAAATTTTGTCATATTACGGGTAACAATAGATGAAATATCAAAATTCTACCATTAGTTTGTAAGATTCTTTCACACAGTTTTTTAAAGATCTTGTTAGAAATACAACCCTACCTACGCAAAATGAAAACCCTTACATTTTATAGGTTTGGTTTTTATAGTATCATATTTCACTGTTTAACGCAGTAAAGAAGTACTAAATTTTTTTAAAAAAATGTAAAGGAGTGACAATTCCATGAATGTAAAGCCCAATATTGGAATCGTAAATGCCCTTGTCCGTATAACCATTGGTTTAAGCGTCTTAGCATGGAGTACAGCGAAACATACAAAAATGCCTTGGAGAGATTCCTATGTATTGCTAGGAGTTTTAGGTGCTATGAAGGTAGCAGAGGGGATTGTTCGTTTTTGTCCCATCGTTGCCCTTTATGAAAGAGAACAAAATTTGAGAAGCAATCAAAATCAATCTTCTAACGAAAAATCAATGACGGAACAGTTTTTACCGTACAGCACGCAATAAAAAAGAAAAGCGCAAGCGCCCTGGTCAGCGCCGTATGGCCTGGAGCGCTCCAACTGAGATAAAGGAAACACGAAGAGCCAGAGGCGATTCGATGTTGACTTATCGTAGGGCGGAGAGCGAAGGACACTAGGCG
>NZ_JAKFCQ010000008.1:0-2172 GCF_036676585.1 Robertmurraya sp. | reverse complement strand
CAAAAAATATCCAAGCAACGTGTGGAAAATAAAATAGCCGTATATCTGTTGAAAAAACAAATGATATACGGCTATTTGTGATACTTACCAAAAGGGAAGCTAATTTTTATAGTTCGGGCTTACGATCTATTTAACAAACCTCCCGTTAGTAAACATTCTGACAAATATAAGTCTCAAAAACAAAAAACGACACACTAAAAATAAGGGGGAGGATTTACCCTGCCCCTTTTTGGTATTCTGTGTTCTTTTGTCCGCTAGTAAAATTTGTACTACTACAGTCCACTGCAATTGCTTCTACACAACTTTGACAGTAGCATGAACTACAGTAAATGTTCTCTACATAGCTTCACAAGATGCTGCCACTTCGCTATTTTTTAATTCTAACTCCACTGCAATTTTCTGAGCTATTGCTTTATGTCGGATAGCATTAGTGCACATCTGATTGAATCTTTCTAAGTCAAGTTTAGCCAGTTTATAATCCCCCTTAAATTGGTTGATTAGAGCCAAACACAAGTAAAGGTGATATTTATCTAGTTCTAGTTGGATAATATAATCAATAAACTCCTCAATTTCGATAGACATATCAGGATTCTGATTTAGACGAAATGCCCTTTTATAATGCTGTAACGCTTTAGTTAAATTACCCTCATACGCCTCTAGAAAAGCGAGACTATAGTGTTTGGCAGCATCACGGTCACCTAACCGTCTTAGCAACCCCCTTGACTTAGCAATATTTCTATTTCTTAAAAACTCAAAGATAGCCAGCATATTAAAGTAGAAGGGGGTATCTGCTTTCATTGAATTGACTTTTAACAGATACTGATAAGCTTCCTCAACATATTCCATATCCTTGCTATTTCTAAACAAGTGACCATAGTTATAAGCACAACGATCTGCATAAATCCCTATTAATTCATCATTAATTCTTTTTTTGATCGTATTGACTGCTTTAACATTAACCCTAAATGTCGTTAACTCATCTTTTAGATCCTCAAATATCTGCTGCGCATGATCAAGATTCCGCGATACTAAACTAGCTACACCAATGAAATAACGAGTGTAAATAGCTAGCCATTGAGAAGTAAGAGCATATTCTGTTAAATCATCTTTTTTGTTGATGTACACTCTTGGAATCAATTCGCTCAATTCAGTCTGTAGTAACTTTTGCTTTTCCTCGGTTATCTTGGCGTGCAATATCAATGAGTTGAGATTTACTTCAAACGCTTCCTCACCTTGTATATTCCCTGCCCTACATCGACCATAGATAATCATATGAGAACATGTTAACCCTAAATAATTTATTGCTGTTTCTTTATCACTCACTTCTTTGCAACGGAAATAGGGTAAGACTTGAACGTGATAAATTCTCTGGTCGAGCGATTGCTTAATAGGATCAATAAAATGGTATTTGAGTTTTTCATAGCGCTGGTAGTCCTCATCTTGAATAGCAAAAACCACTCCAATTCTACCTTCTGGGCATCGATGATATCTTCGATAGGACAACCATGCAATAATGGTGGTTAACCATACTACTACCGCAAACCCCCAAAACACTTTATTCATTGATGATGTATCAAAACGAACGGTAGTTAATAATGTTGCTGTAGTGACCAATAAGGCGGCAAATAAAGCCGATGGTTTGTGCCAGCGTTCTCTTATAAATGTTTTATAGTCCCAGAAATCCCCCATAAAGCCTCCATAAATTTGATATACAAAGCGGACCATATATTGTTTCAAAAGATACTTTGAAACTTATCTCAAACTTTGTGAATTAAGGACAACTCAACCAAAACAAAAAAAACGGCATCAAAGGTACTGCAATAACCTCTAGATGCCGAAATGTATTGTTCTTCAATTTGTCTCAAACTTTATGACGATTTACAAACTTAATCTGAAATATATAATTTTATAGGTTGTGATTAATGATTAAACCAAAAGAATAAATATACGTTTTCTCATTAATTACGAAATTGCATTCTCACTAATTCTGAAATCATTCTCATTAATTATGAAAAACCACAACACAACAATCAATTTATCTTCAATTCAATTAATTACCCACAGCGACTATATCCACAATTCGTACAAGTCTTGCAGCCCTCACTATTAACTAGTGATGCTGCTCCACAAGATGGACAGATATCTTTTATTTCAAATTCAAATTCATCATCA
>NZ_JAKFCQ010000007.1:0-9604 GCF_036676585.1 Robertmurraya sp. | reverse complement strand
GAATCGCAAATAAATTTTTGAAATCGCAAATAAAATCTGAAGATCGCAAATAAATCTGTTAAATCGCAAATATCCCGAAGAAAATTCACTAGGTATCCCCATTTTCCTCTCAGAGGCCTCGAAAAACCGCAATTTCAAATAAAAAAGGAGCCAACTCAGGTAAAAACCTGTTAGCTCCAATCAAAAATTCTCTTATACCATGTCTTTTTCTCTTTCTTTTCTTCTTTTTTCTTTTCGGTTGGCTTTTCGGCATCATGTTCTAGATGATCGATGCAGTGCTTGGTTGGTTCGGTTCCTGCGATAAAATAAGTGAGTCGTTTGACAGGGCAGTCATCGGTTGCTAAAAGGCCGCTTTCAGGGTCGATATATACTCCAACTGTTCCTTTAGGGGCTTTGAAGTTTTTAATCGGCTCATCAGCTAGTGCGTCCTCCATATAGTTGACCCAAATGTTTTTCGCGTACGATTTCTCAGCAACGATTTCAATCGGATTTCCTTGGTCATAACCTGTCCATACGGCCGTAACTAGCTGAGGAGAAAAACCGACCATCCAGCTATCGGAATCAGTGGAGCCAGACTTCCCAGCATAAATTCGGGTCATATCATTGATCATTGAGCTGCCGGTCACATTGGAATATCCATCCAGCTTTTTATCAAACATCCCTGTCATCATATGGGTCATAACGAAAGCTGCGTCAGCTTTTAGAACACGCTCGTTTTCCTTTTCATACTCGTAAATGACTTCCCCACGATGGTCTTCCACTCTCTTAATAAGAACCGGCTTCACTTTTTTTCCACCGTTTGCAAACAGGCTATAGGCATTTGCCATATCAATAACCTTTACCCCACTTGTCCCAAGTGCTAAGGATGGTACGTTTTCCATAGGAGTCGTAATTCCAAATTGCTTGGCTGTTTTTACGAGTGTGTCTTCTCCTAAAAATAAATGTGTTTTAACCGCATACACATTATCGGAAAGGGCGAGTGCTTGTGCCATTGTGATTTCTTTTCCCGCGTACTTATTATTAAAATTATGCGGTGTATACTCCGCTCGGTTATCGTCAAAACGGAAGGTTGTCATTTCACTTCTCACTAATGATGCGGGCGTAAATCCTTGTGAAATCGCCGCATAGTAGAGAAGCGGCTTGATGGTAGAACCCGGTTGACGAACAGCTTGAACGGCACGGTTGAACGGACTTTCCACATAATCTCTTCCGCCTACCATCGCCTTTACATACCCGTTTTTCGGATTCATTGACACGAGTGCTACCTGCAATTGAGAATCCTTTGCCATATGAGTGGAAACATTTTTCTCTGCTAACTCCTGCTGCTCGGTATCAAGTGTTGTGTACACACGTAGTCCACCAAGCTCAATCGTTCGGTCATCCAAACCTAAGTCATTTTTTAATGCTTGCTTAACGGCATCTTGAAAATACGGAGCAATTTGTGTCACGGCATGGGAATGCTCTCCAACAAATGATAGCGTCTCATCAATAGCCGTATTCGCATCAGCTTCGGTAATGTATTTACTTTTCACCATAGAATCCAAAATGATTTTTTGACGGTCCTTTGCATTTTCCTCCGAAATAAGAGGAGAGTAGATGCTTGGACCTTTTGGAATCCCAGCTAGCATAGAGGCCTCAGCTAGAGTCAAGTCAGCAGCATTTTTTCCTAAATAATACTGACTGGCTGCTTGAATGCCGTAAGCTCCTTTTCCATAATAGATGGTATTTAAGTAACCTTCGAGGATCTCGTTTTTCGTATAATTCATTTCGATTCGAATCGTGTAAAGTGCTTCTAGTAGCTTACGCTTCCACGTTTTTTCATGCTCGAGAAATAAATTTCGTGCATACTGTTGACTAATCGTGCTTGCTCCTTGAACTTTCGCCATTGCCTTGAGGTCAGCAAGAGCAGCACCAGCAATTCGTTTAAAATCAAATCCGTTATGCTTATAAAAGGATCGATCCTCAATCGCTACGGTTGCTTCAATTAAATGGGGGGAAATTTCATCGATTCCTACCCAGTATCTCTTTTCACCATTATTGCTTTCGCCGATTACCTGCCCATCATCCGAGTAATATAGAGACGATTGAGGCACGGCGAGAGGAGGAGGGCCCTGCACCTTGGCGTATATAAGAACACCGGTCACTAATAAAACAAGTAAACCAAGACCGATAGATCCAAGAATGAGTAAGGCACGTATGTATTTCATCGTTCTTCTAAACCGCTGATCCGTAATAACCTCCAAGGATGACACCTCACCTTCAGATAGATTTTTCCTGTTTTCCCATCTTTCTTACTAGTATGAAAAGAAAGAGGCTGTTTTAAACACCTATCTATTAAAAAAAGAATTTTTTTCTTGCAATTTTGCTAGATTCATCTATACTTTTTCTCATGTTTGAGTTTTTTTGGGGAAGAATAACAATACAGGAAAATGAGTATTGAAACCGATAGATATTTTTTAAATAAGGAAGGATGGCGTAAATGGGACTTTGGTTTACGGAAAAGCAAACTGAGAATTTTGGCATCACAATGAAGGTAAAGCGTACATTACATACGGAGCAAACAGACTTTCAAAAATTAGATATGGTAGAAACAGAAGAATGGGGCAATATGCTTCTTTTAGATGACATGGTAATGACATCAATTAAAGATGAGTTCGTATACCACGAAATGGTTGCTCATATTCCATTATTCACTCACCCAAATCCGGAAAACGTACTGGTTGTTGGTGGCGGAGACGGAGGAGTTATTCGCGAAGTGCTTAAGCACCCAAGCGTGAAAAAGGCAACTCTTGTTGAAATCGATGGAAAAGTAATTGAGTACTCTAAAAAGTACCTTCCAGAGATTGCAGGACAGCTAGACGATCCACGTGTAGAAGTTAAAGTGGATGATGGTTTTATGCACATCGCTACAGCAGAAAACGTATACGATGTGATCATGGTAGACTCAACTGAGCCAGTTGGTCCAGCAGTAAACCTATTTACAAAAGGATTTTATGCAGGGATTTCTAAGGCGTTAAAAGAAGACGGAATCTTCGTTGCACAATCAGATAACCCTTGGTTCAAAGCGGACTTAATCCGTTCTGTACAAAAAGACGTAAAGGAAATCTTCCCGATCACTCGCCTTTACATCGCAAACATCCCAACATACCCAAGCGGAATGTGGGCATTCACTTTAGGATCAAAGAAGCATGATCCACTTGAAGTAGCTGAAGAGCGCTTCCATGATATTGATACTAAGTATTACACAAAAGAACTTCACAATGCAGCATTTGTGCTACCGAAGTTTGTTAAAGATTTAATCGAAGGCTAATAATAAATAAGACGGGGGGAGCTTCTCTCCGTTTTTTAATGTGAAAGTCTAGGAGGACAGTTTACACCTGAAGATAGCCTTTGTTACGTAGTAACACCAGCTATCGGAAGGTGTAAACTGGTCCCCTTATAAGTGAATTAAGGAGGAAAACTACTTATGCGTTTTGATGAAGCATACTCAGGTAATGTGTTTATTAAAAGCCATCCAAGCTTTGAGGAAAGTAAAGCGGTATTGTACGGAATGCCGATGGACTGGACAGTAAGTTACCGACCAGGATCTCGTTTTGGTCCAGCGCGTATTCGTGAAGTGTCCATTGGATTAGAAGAATACAGCTTGTACTTAGACCGTGAGCTAGAAGATGTGAAATATTATGATGCGGGTGATATTCCACTTCCGTTCGGAAATCCACAACGCAGTTTAGATATGATCGAAGAGTTTGTGGACAAGGTTCTTGATGCTGGAAAATTCCCGCTTGGCATGGGTGGAGAGCATTTAGTTTCTTGGCCAGTTTTTAAAGCAATGGTAAAAAAGTATCCGGATTTAGCCATCATACATATGGATGCACACACAGATCTTCGTGAGAACTATGAGGGAGAGCCATTATCTCACTCTACACCGATTCGTAAGGTGGCAGATTTAATCGGGCCACAAAATGTGTATTCATTTGGTATCCGAAGCGGCATGAAGGAAGAGTTCCAATGGGCGAAGGAAGTTGGCATGCATATTTCTCCGTTCGAAGTGCTTGAGCCTTTGAAAAAAGTATTGCCAACATTAGCAAGACGTCCTGTGTATGTAACAATTGATATCGATGTTCTTGACCCTGCGCATGCACCAGGAACAGGTACAGTTGATGCAGGTGGAATCACTTCTAAAGAGCTACTAGCTTCCATTCACGAAATTGCACGCTCGGAAGTTAATGTAGTGGGAGCAGACTTAGTAGAAGTAGCCCCAATTTACGACCACTCAGAACAAACAGCAAACACAGCAAGCAAACTCATCCGCGAAATGATTCTTGGATGGGTGAAATAAGGATGGAATCGTGCACCTGCCAGGTTTTGGCGGGTGTTTTTTGTAGGGGAAATTAACAAAAGCCACTAATAAAAAAACCAAATAGAGAGTTATGACATGAGTAAGAAGGAAAAACACTTAATAGTGTCATAAGATTAGCTTTATAACCTGTAACAGAAAAATACCATTGCCCATGCGTCATAAAGTTCATATTATGACCTTAGACAGATATAAAATCAGGCTGCACACGTCATAAAAACGAAGTTATGACATGATAACAAGGTGCTACCTCTCCAATAAGGTCATAAGTACAGCTCCTCTACAGCAAATAGTAGCAACACCACCTTGCGCTCCCCCTCCAAAATCTTTATAATTATTAAGTTATAGAGAAAGCATTGATAAAAGGAAGTGTATGGCCGTTGTCGAATAGTCCAGCGGATCAAATTCCCGTAAAAATTAAGGTATATACGTCCATTGAGAATGGTGGGGAAAAGGAAACTTTTGAACTCACTACTTTTGGTCGATACTATGTAAAGAATGCGAGCGCCTATCTTCAATACGAGGAAAGTACAGAAGAGGGGCCGATGAAAACGACGATGAAGCTTACGGATGATGTGATTCTTCTTATGAGAAGCGGCTCGATTAAGATGCGAATGCTGCTAGAAGAAAGGAAGAAGCATCGCGGCAGCTATACGACTCCGTTTGGAGAGCTGCAAATGATTACAGATACAAAAGAACTTCAGCATAGATGGAACAGTGAGAGTAGTAAAGGAACGATCGAGGTTTTATACGATCTTTCGATACAAGGCTCAAAAGCAGGTACATACAAATTGCAAATCGTGTTTGAGGAGGAAAAACGTTGAATATCGTTGAACAGGTACAATTGAAGCTTAAAGAGGAAATAAAAGCGGCAGTTATAAAAGCAGAGCTAGCAACAGAGGAGCAGCTTCCAGATGTGATTCTTGAAACGCCAAAGGATAAAGCAAATGGGGACTACTCTACCAATATGGCGATGCAGTTAGCGAGAGTGGCAAAGAAAGCACCGCGTGCGATTGCGGAGGCGCTTGTGGCAAACTTTGATCAATCAAAGGCATCGATTGAAAAAATTGATATCGCTGGACCTGGATTTATCAATTTTTACATGAACAATAATTACTTAACAGACTTAATTCCGACGATTCTTACGGCTGGTGAAAAGTACGGAGAAACCACGGTTGGAAACGGACAAAAAATTCAAGTTGAGTTTGTGTCTGCGAACCCAACAGGGGACCTTCACCTTGGACATGCTCGTGGAGCGGCAGTTGGGGATTCTCTTTGTAATGTGTTAGCAAAAGCTGGTTACGATGTATCGCGTGAATACTATATTAACGATGCAGGAAACCAAATCAATAACCTTGCTTTATCGGTAGAAGCTCGTTACTTCCAAGCGCTTGGTATGGAAAAAGACATGCCGGCTGATGGATACCACGGTGAAGATATTATTGGAATCGGTAAGCGTTTGGCTGAAGAGTATGGCGACAAGTTCGTCAATACTGATGAGAAAGAGCGCTTTGACTTTTTCCGTAGCTACGGGTTAAAGGAGGAAATGGCCAAGCTGAAGCAGGATCTTGAGGACTTCCGCGTTCCATTTGATGTATGGTACTCAGAAACATCTCTTTATGGAGATGGAAAAATTGATGTAGCTTTAGACAAGCTTCGTGAAAATGGCTATATTTACGAAGAAGATGGAGCGACTTGGTTCCGCTCAACAGATCTAGGAGATGACAAAGACCGCGTGCTTATTAAGCAGGATGGTTCTTACACCTACTTAACACCTGACATCGCTTATCATAAAAATAAGCTTGATCGTGGCTTTGAAAAGCTTATCAATATTTGGGGTGCGGATCACCACGGATATATTCCTAGAATGAAAGCAGCGATCGAAGCGTTAGGATATGGAAAAGATGTACTTGAGGTTGAAATTATCCAGCTTGTTCACCTATACAAAAATGGTGAAAAGATGAAGATGAGTAAGCGTACAGGGAAAGCTGTTACGATGCGTGATCTAGTCGAAGAGGTAGGCTTAGATGCGACTCGTTACTTCTTTGCGATGAGAAGTGCGGATACGCATATGGACTTTGATCTTGATTTAGCGGTATCACAATCCAATGAAAATCCAGTATACTATGCTCAATACGCACATGCTCGTATTTGCAGCATCCTTCGCCAAGGGGAAGAGAATGGGTTCACGTATGATTCGAACGCTGATTTCTCTTTAATCGGCGCTGAGAAGGAAATTGAAGTGCTTAAAAAGCTTGGTGAGTTTCCTCTAGCGGTGGCAGAAGCAGCCGAGAAGCGCATGCCACACCGAGTGACAAACTATATTTATGAGCTTGCTTCAACTTTCCACAGCTTTTACAATGCGGAAAAAGTGTTGGATGCGGAAAACGTGGAGCGCACAAAGGCACGCCTTTCATTAATTAAAGCTGTGCAAACGACGTTAAAGAATGCACTGAAATTAATCGGAGTTTCCGCTCCTGAAAAAATGTAACAAGTGAGAGGCTTCCGGAGTGGGAGCCTCTTTTGAAACTTAAAGGTGGAGGAAGACATGATTAGAGACTGTTCAGTTGAAAAGTTTTTAGAAAATAAAGAGCGCTATACGACGATCGATGTTCGGTCACCAGGTGAATTCGATGATAGCCATATACCTGGATCGGTCAATATTCCTCTTTTTACAAATGAAGAGCGGGCATTGATTGGAACCATTTATAAGCAAGAAGGACAGAAGGAAGCCAAGTGGAAGGCAATGGAGATTGTTAGTCCGAAAATTCCTGATATGCTTGCGCGAATTCAAGAGATTGAAGAATCTGGTCGCGAACCAATGGTGTACTGCTGGAGAGGTGGAATGAGAAGCCAATCCGTTGCCACGTTTGCCACGCTCGCGGGGCTTCATGTGAGAAGAATCGAGGGGGGCTACCGTGCCTATCGTGAGCATGTGATAGAGCATATCTCTGACTTAATTCCTGCTGAATCTGTGGTCATTACCGGGATGACAGGAACAGGAAAAACAGAGATTCTTCAGCATTTAAATACGGCAGGATATCCAGTGCTCGATTTAGAGAAGTACGCGAATCATAAAGGCTCGGTATTTGGCTCGATTGGTGGGGAAACACCGCATAACCAAAAGATGTTTGATGCTCTTCTTTTTGAAGATTTAAAGAAGCTCAAAGGCTCTCCATATTTCATTATGGAAGGAGAGAGCAAACGCATTGGACATGCTGTGCAGCCGCCAGAGTTAACAGAGAAAAAACTGAAGGGACTTCATATCACTGTTTATTCCTCTATCGAAAAACGGATGGAGCGTATTTATGAGCAATACGTGAAACCTTATGAGCATTCGGATGCTTTTCATGAACGTGTTGAACTTGCTTTGAAGATGATTATTAAGAGAATAAAATCATTCGATATTCAAACAGAGCTACTAAGATGTGTGGAAGAAAGAGATTATATGCCACTTATCAAGCTATTAATGGAGCATTACTATGACCCTCGCTACGGAAATAAAGTAGGGGACTATGAAAACCCGGAAATCTTCGTTTGCAGTGATTCGGTTTTAGAGGCAACAAATAAGATCGCTGAGATTATTGAGCAATCAAGAAGAGCGAAAATCGAAGTATAAAGGGGCATTGTGGGGAATGCTTTAAAGTATACGATTGATTTTTGGAGGGGTACTATGAAGCTTGTCCTGCTATCGTTAGTAACGGGTTTTTTCGTCGGGTTTATTTTTGCACTCTTTCGTCTGCCTATTCCGGCTCCACCTGCTTTAGCGGGTATCACTGGGATTGTAGGTATTTATTTAGGCTTTAAAGTGTTTGAGCAGTTAACTCCATGGCTGCAAAGTTTCGGAAAATAAGTAGAATGCTTTTCTTAGTATACGTGCCGACCATGACAGCCGTATGGGCATCGAAACTCGCTATAGTAATTGGCGAGTTTCTTTATTTGGAATATCCCTTTTAAAATAAGATGTATTGTCCTAATCAAATAAGCGGAGAATTTTCGGTTAAATGCAGAATGGAGTTCGTTTCGGGGTAAATAAGGGGAGTTTTTCCGCTTATGCAAAGCAAAATCTCCCCTTTTCGGATTTTTCGAGCCAATAGGCGGAATCTCTCCGTCTATTTACGCTTTTCTTAATTATAATTAATAATTAAGCGGAATTTCTCCGTCTATTTATCAGCTCGGCTGCTTAACCTGATCCCCCAACCGATAAGTGCAGATCCTCTTGAACCTACAGATGGATCATTTCCATTCAATCTCTGCACCGCCCACTCGTTTCACACCCCGAATGCGGCTAATGTCTTCTACAAGTTTGAGGCATGCCATATCCTTCGCCTTAGCTTCAATCATAAAGTCGACATCGGCATTCATAGAACGGAGAAGCTCGATCAGGGGCATGATATATTCCAAATCAACAAAGTCAGCATGTGCTCGATACATTTTTTCCGACTTTGGGGAAGAAATATGGATTTTGGGTTTTAAAGAGCGACCTTCCCACGTTTGAAATACTTTTGGGAGCAAGGTATCCAGAGGCTCTTCACTCAAATTGGCCATATGATGATGATAATCAAAGACAAGACGAATGCCTTCTTTACGACATACAGAAAGTGTCTCCTCGGTGGTATATGTTTTATCATCATTTTCTAATGTGGTGACCTCTTTAATATGGGAGGGGAGTGTTTGAATATTTTCGTGAAAGCGTTCCAGTGACTGTGTTTTATCCCCGTAGGCTCCTCCGACATGAATATTCAGGACCCCGTCTTTTTCCACTCCCATCGCTTCGAGCATTCTGTAATGATAGTCCATATCAATCACCGCATTCTTTGTTACTTCTTCACGTGGAGAGGTGAACAAAGTGTACTGGTTAGGGTGGAAGCTTACACGCATCTGATGTCTGCGAATTAAATCGCCAAGCTCCTTCCACTCCTTTCGAAACGGTGTGACAAAATCCCAGTTCACCTCTGGGTGAGTAGAAAGAGGGGCGATGGAACTGGATAAGCGATACACTTGAATGCCGTGAGCCACGTTGTAGGATACCATTCGTAACGTATTAAATATATTTTCACCAGTAACAGCCATTAGTTTTTCCTCGCGTTCGGAAGCGGGAAGCTGCTTATACCGGGTAAAGGTCAAGGCTCTTGCAGGCGATGCCTCCCAAAGAGAAAGGGCAGTCGATACATAGCCAAAGCGAATTCTCATCGTCGTATGAACTCCTAACTAAAGAAAATAAGAAATAGGGCGTGCGATCCATTC
>NZ_JAKFCQ010000006.1:0-15867 GCF_036676585.1 Robertmurraya sp. | reverse complement strand
TCTGTCGATGGAACCGTTATTGGAACGGGAACAGCATCATCAGAAAATGGAAGCTTTAACATTGCAATTTCTAAATTGACAGCTGGTACAGAGGTCTCAGTAACAGCAACAGATGCGGCTGGTAATGTTAGTGTGGCCACAGTAGTGACTGTTCTAGATGTAACAGCACCTGAAGCGCCAAAAGTGAATTCGGTCATTCACAATGACACCGTTGTTACTGGATTAACTGAAGCGGGAGCTACGGTTAAAGTGAAGATGGGTGGAGATGAACTTGGTACGGTTGTTGCTGATAGTAACGGAAAATTCTCGGTGACAGTATCGAAGCAAAAACATAAGAACGTATTAACCGTAACGGCGACAGATGCTGCAGGAAATATAAGCAAAGCTACTACTGTTGACGTACTAAAGAAAAACGAGAAGTAATAAAGAAGGCAGGTTGCTCTAGGGCAACCTGCCTTTTGATATGGAGAGGAATCGCAAGTAAGTTTAGGGGATCGCAAATAAGTTTAAGTATTCGCAAGTAAGTCTAGCGGATCGCAAATAAGTTTTGAGAATCGCAAAAATATTTCTAGGATCGCAAATAAATTTTGAGAATCGCAAAAATAATTCTAGGATCGCAAATAAATTTTGAGAATCGCAAAAATAAATCTGGAATCTCAAATAAATTTTTAGAATCGCAAATAAATCTCAGAAATCGCAAATATCCGAGGATGATCACAGCAAAACTAGCAAATTTTAAGCCATTCTATTAAAAAACGCTCAATTTCCTACTCAATAAGACCGTTTTCTCTTTCGAAAATCCCCTTTATCTTCTCAAATGAAAGCTCTCCCGTCTCACTATAGACCACATCTGCCAAAGGGAAGGATTCTTTAGGTCCGATAGCAACAGCGAACATACCCGCCGCCTTAATGGCTTCTACACCAGCAACAGCATCCTCGACACCAATACAGTTTTCAGCGCTAACTCCTAGTAGTTTAGCTGCTGTTAAAAACACTTCAGGGTCTGGCTTTCCGTTTGTAATCGTGCTCGCGTCAACGATGACGTCAAAATCATTTTTCAGGCCAAGTGATGTCATAACGGTAAAAGCATTTTTACTAGCTGAAGCAAGCCCAAGCTTTAGTCCGTTCGCTTTAATTGCAATCAGTAACTTCTTGATTCCAGGCAGGATATCGGAAGGGGTAATATTAGTAATGAGTGTTAAATAATGGTCGTTCTTTTTTGAAGCAAGAACCTCTTTCTCTTCTACTGAAAAATCACCTGATCGTCCGCCAATCTCGAGGATTTTCTCCAGTGATTCCATTCGTGAGATGCCTTTTAACAGCTCGTTATCTTCACGGGTAAAAGTAATCCCTATATCACCAGCAAGGGCTTGCCAAGCTAAAAAGTGATACTCGGCAGTGTCAGTGATGACCCCGTCAAGGTCAAAAATAAACGCATCTACTTTCATAAGATCTCTCCCTATAAAAAAGGGGCAATAAACCAATGCCCCTCATGATTTTATTTTTTAAGAGCAACGGTCGTTGTTCCGTTTTCTGGTAATACAAGTTCCTCGCCATAAAGCTTCATTGACAATTCTGGTCCTTCTTGTGTAATCGTCACCCCATCTTTTGACACATGGATATTTAAGAGATGGTCACGATAAACGATCTTGAAGGAGTAGGAATTCCAAGATTTTGGAACAAATGGTGCAAACGAAAGAGTTTCATGGGCCGTTCTCATTCCTGCAAAGCCTTGAACGATCGCAAGCCAAGCACCTGTCATACTAGTAATATGAAGACCGTCCTCTGTGTCGTTGTTGTAGTTATCTAAATCCAGACGCGCGGTACGATGGTACATTTCGTAAGCTTTTTCCTCTTTTCCAAGCTCTGCCCCTAGAATGGCATGGACGGACGGTGAAAGAGACGATTCATGAACGGTCATTGGCTCATAGAAGTTAAAGTTTCTTTCTTTTTCTTCGTAAGAGTACTCGTGATTTAAGAAATACAATCCTTGAAGAACGTCTGCTTGTTTGATGAAGCAGCTTCTCAAGATTTTATCCCATGACCATTTTTGATTTAATGGTCGATCCTCTGGTGCCAACTCGTTTACCGTTTTTAAGTCTTTATCAAGGAATGTGTCATGTTGAATGAATACATCAAGTTCTTCATCATATGGAAGGTACATTTTATCGATGATATCCTGCCATTTAGCCATTTCATCCTCTGTGATTTGAAGATCTGATACACGCTTTTCATGACCGTTTGCTTGAAGTGCATTAATGACTTCTAACGTATAGCGAAGCGTCCAACGAGCAATCGTATTGGTGTACCAGTTATTGTTGACATTATTTTCGTACTCATTTGGACCGGTCACGCCATGCATCATGTAGACATTTTTCTTTTTATGAAAATGAACACGGTCTGCCCAAAATCTCGAAATACCTGTCAGTACGTCTATGCCATACTCGTTCCAATAGGCTTGATCACCTGTATAATTGACATAGTTATAGATGGCGTAGGCAATCGCTCCATTTCGGTGAATCTCCTCAAACGTAATTTCCCATTCGTTATGACTCTCAATCCCGTTAAATGTAACCATCGGATAGAGCGCGCCCTTTAGGCCTTGCTGCTGCGCGTTATGATAAGCACCATCGAGCTGATTATGACGATAAACTAATAGATTGCGAGCTACCTCTGGGTTTGCTGTAGATAAGTAGAGAGGTAGAGCGTATGCTTCTGTATCCCAATACGTGGCACCGCCATATTTTTCTCCCGTAAATCCTTTTGGTCCGATATTCAATCGTGCGTCCTCACCATAGTAGGTACTGAACAACTGGAACAAATTGAACCGTATCCCTTGCTGAGCTTCGTCATCTCCGTTGATTTCAATATCAGCAATGCTCCAGCGCTTAAGCCAAGCTTCCTTATGTTCTTGGAGAAGGGAATCATAGCCCAATTCATGCGAATGTGTAAGTACTTCATCTGCCTTCGTTACTAACTGTGCCACTTCATAATCTCTATCTGTTGTAACAGCGACATACTTGATTAATGAAACAGGCGTATTCGTGGTAGCTTGAACAGAAATGGTGTTTTCTACATATTCTTCACGCTCAGCTGTAGAATGAGACAAGATTTCTCCATCTACTTCAAGGCGCATATTAGCAGCCACATGGAAGGTAGGAGTTCCAAAAGGATTATCCTTCGTTTTCATGACTAAATGACCGTTGTTGTTACTAACGCCTCGCTGAACTTCCAACCAAAAATCTTCCTCATAGTTGGAGTCTTCATTTCTCACATCTCCATCTAAGTAAGGAGTGAAAGTGACGTTCCCGGAATAATTTTTCGGGGTCACCTGATACTTGATAACAGCAAGCTCTGGATGGCTAATAGATAGGAAACGAACTACCTCTACATCGGTTTCCTTCCCATTTTGATTGATGGTAAAGCGACGAGCTAACACACCATGTTGCATGTCGAGTTCTCGATAATAGCTTGTGACCTGGTTTTGGTAACAATCAATTTCTTCTCCGTCGATCGCTACTCGGATGCCAATGTAGTTGATGGAGTTAATTACCTTTCCAAAATAGTGAGGATATCCGTTTTTCCACCAGCCTACTCTTGTTTTGTCTGGAAACCAAACTCCCGCGATATATGAGCCACGGTGAAAGTCTCCTGTATACGTTTCTTCAAAGTTTCCGCGCATTCCCATATGACCATTTCCAAGGCTCATCATACTTTCTGCTAGTCGAAAGTCTTCTTTGTTTACAGTTGTTTCAACGATTTTCCATGGATCGATGCTAAATAATCTTTTCATGTAATCACCTCAAAATATTTTAAGTGCGCAAACGTTTGCACCAAGCGGTAAAAAAATAAGCAAAAGATTTACACATTTATATTGTAAAGGATTTCATAAAAAATTGCTTTACAATTTGTTATATTTTTTTGACAAAAATTCACTCTACGTTTTTAACAGTATTTCTCTAATTGTTTTTTAATAGTTTTCTAATAGTATACTAATTGTTTTTTAGTTGGAACTTCTGTCATAGTATAAATGTCTATTAAAAAGGAGTTAATCTATCAATAATATTCGTTTTTTACAGGAAATTGACAAATATATCTCGAATATATGTAAAAGGTATGAAATTTTTAGCTACTTCAGGAGGTTGTTATAGGAGTGAGTCAGATGAATCCAGTGATTAACCGAATTCTTCAAAATATAGAAAAAGTAATGATTGGGAAAAGAAATGTTGCAGAGTTAAGTTTAGTAGCATTACTAGCTGAAGGACATGTGTTGTTAGAGGATGTACCAGGTGTCGGGAAGACCATGATGGTCCGTGCATTGGCGAAGTCTGTAAGCGCAGAATTTCGTCGGATTCAGTTTACTCCAGATCTTCTTCCATCCGATGTAACAGGTGTATCCATATATAATCCGCAAGAAATGGAATTTCAGTTTCGACCAGGCCCCATTATGGGGAATATCATTCTCGCAGATGAGATTAACCGAACGAGTCCAAAGACTCAATCGGCTCTCTTAGAGGGAATGGAAGAAAGTAGTGTCACCATTGATGGAGTTACACATAAGCTTGAGCGGCCGTTTTTTGTTATGGCCACGCAAAATCCAATCGAGTACGAAGGGACGTATCCACTGCCTGAGGCTCAGCTTGACCGGTTTCTATTAAAAATGAGAATGGGATACCCGGATTTAGAAGAGGAAATGGAAGTTCTTGCTCGAGCGGAAAAGAGATCACCCATTTCGGAACTACAGCCTGTGATCGACCTAGAGGAATTAAGACAGCTTCAAGAAGAAATACAAAATGTAGTGGTGGATGATACGATCAAGCGTTATATCGTGGATATTTCTCATCGAACAAGAACGCATAGCAGTGTGTACCTTGGGGCAAGTCCGCGTGGTTCAATCGGGTTAATGAAGGCCTCACAGGCGTATGCATTTATGCATAATCGCGATTATGTGTTACCTGATGATGTCCAGTATTTAGCGTCATATGTACTAGCGCATCGGATTATCCTCAAATCAGAAGCAAAGTTTGAAGGAATCACGGCCGAGGATGTTATGTCACGAGTGGTGGAAAGAGTACCTGTTCCTGTTAAAAGGCTCGTGAAGTAATGAGACAGATTTTTCTATCAATAAAACATATTTGGAAACTCATCATTCTGCTGTTTCTTATCGCTGTAACGTTTTCGTATGCGATGTTCCAAGGTGGGTTTGTCAGCTGGTTTTTATTTTATAGCTTTGTTCCTTTTGCTTTGTACGCTCTTTTCTTGGCTGCTTACTCGACTCGAAAGTTTCAGATTAGTAGAGAGTTTTCAAAGTTTGAATACAGTGCAGGCGAAACCTTAAAGGTGAAAATTCATTTAGCGAGAACAAATGCCTTTCCTCTGTTTTACCTTGTGGCAGAGGATCTATTAAGTGAACAGATTCGCGGCAATCCCAACGCAAAAATGCTTTTATTCCCGGGCTTAAAAAAGCAGTTTACATTTGAATACGAGATTCCACAGTTACCTCGAGGGGAACATATTTTTCAGAGTGTTCGTCTCAAGCTCGGAGATCCTTTAGGCTTAATTGAGAGGCAAGTAGAATTTCATACAACGGATCGATTTATTGTTTATCCTCAAATAGAGGAGCTAGTCTACCGTCCGCATGAGAATCAGTTTGACCAAGGGATGACAGCTTCCAAGGAACGAGTGCAGAGAGATACGACGATGGCGATTGGTCTGAGAGAATACCAGCCGGGAGATAAGTTCTCTTGGATTAATTGGAAGGCAAGTGCAAAGCGAAATGATCTTATGACGAAGGAATTTGAACAGCGTCAATCGCATGATATTTGTCTTATTATGGACTGTGTACCGTCCGAAGAGTTTGAGACAGTGGTTTCCTTTACGGCATCTTTAGTCAAGGGGATTCTTCGAAAAGGGGCACAGGTGGGGCTATTAACATTGGGTAAGGATCGACAATTTTTCCCTGTCCGTAGTGGGGAAGATCATCAGCAAAGCCTTTTTTATCATCTGGCTAAAATCAAAGCAGAGAGTCAAGTGCCTCTAGATAGAGTGCTAGGGGGAGAAAGCTTTCTTGGAAATCAAACCGTCTCCTTTATGCTTGTGACTTCTCAATTAACAAAGCCGCTAATCGAAAAAGCAAGCTTTTTCTCTGTAAAAAAAGGGGCAGTGACGATCTATTTGGTGAAAAATCAAGGAGAGTCCTTGAATCCGTTAGAAATTTCTTTGAAGGGTTCAGCAAATGCTAGAGGAGTTCGAGTGGTACTTGTTCATGCAGGGCATTTTTCGAATGTGTTTTCGGAGGTGAGCAGGTAATGACAGATGTGAACAAGAAACAAGAAACGATGTCCGCTCTCTTTCTTTACTTGCTTGGATTTTTGTTGTTATGGGAGTGGTTACGGCCAGTTGATGCACTAACCAATACAGGAAACATTTATATTTTTCTAGGCTTTCTGTTACTATGCCTGGTGCTTTCTTTTTCGAAGGTTCAGGTTTTAATTGGAGCATTGCTGAAGACCGTCTATATCCTTTATTTTATTCATCACTATTATTTTGAAGGGTCTTTTTTTCAATTATCATGGCTTTCGCAGTTTTGGGATGATTTGATCCTTAATATAAGCAATTCGTTTCAGATGGAATGGAGTGGGCTAACCTTTGTGTTTAGAAGCCTTCTATTCTTTATTCTGCTTTGGCTCATGGCATATTTGATCCACTATTGGCTGATTATTCGAAGACAAATTTTTATTTTCTTTTTTATGACCCTTGTTTACATTACCGTATTAGATACCTTTACTCCGTACGAAGCAGACGGTGCGATTGTTCGAACAGTAGTCGTTGGTTTTGCTGTGATGGGAATGTTAACGTTTCAGCGTTTAGTTGAGAGAGAAGCAATTGTTAAGGGGCTGACCTCCAAAGGTAAGTGGGGACTACCTCTGCTTTTAATGATTGGGGCCAGTGTCGCTCTTGGGTTTGGTGGACCAAAAGCAGAACCGATTTGGCCGGATCCTGTTCCGTACCTGACTTCCTATTCAGAAGATAGTGGAGGAGGAACGGGTGGACAAAGGGTAGGCTACGGAACCGATGATACGAGTCTAGGAGGTCCGTTTATTGGAGACGATACGGTTGTTTACGAGACGGAAGTGGACCAAAGGCATTACTGGAGAGTAGAGACAAAGGATATTTATACGGGAAAGGGCTGGGAGGTATCGAGCTCGGATGATCCAATTCCATTTGCTCAAAATGAAGGGTTTCCCATTAGCTCCTTTAATCAAGAAGGATTAGAGGTAAAGGAAGTGACGGCAAATGTATCCTCTGTTCGGAATTATCCGCATATCATCTACCCGTTAGGGCTGAAATCCGTCAGTACCGACAATGGAAACTACTCCTTTCGTGTCAATGGAGGGCTCGAAAAGGTATACACATTAGAGGGTGATCGAACCGCGTCATTAGAAGAATATTCTGTATCGTACGACATTCCGAGATACAGTGTAACCGCAATGAAGGCAACCAAAAGCTTAGAGGAAGCCGGGTTAAGTCAAGAGTTTATCTATCAATATACGCAGCTTCCTGAAACGTTGCCGCAACGAGTGAAGGACTTGGCGCTTGAAATTACAGGTGAACAAGAAACATGGTTTGATAAAGCGAGAGCAGTAGAAAGATACTTTGGGATGAACGGATTTACGTATGATCAAATTGACGTGGCAGTACCAGGTGCAGATGAAGATTACGTAGATCAGTTTTTATTTGAAACACTAAGAGGATATTGTGATAATTATTCTACCTCAATGGTTGTATTATTACGCTCAGTAGGTATTCCTTCTCGTTGGGTAAAGGGATATACAGAAGGGGAGTATCAAGGACCGACGGATTCAGGGAAACGAGGCTATACGATTACAAATAACAATGCGCATTCGTGGGTCGAGGTATATTTTCCTGGGGTAGGTTGGGTTCCTTTTGAGCCTACGCAAGGTTTTTCAAGTAATGTCCAATTAAATTTCGATTCAACCACTCAGGACTCAACGGAGGTAGAGACACCTGAAACTGCGGAACAGCCAGATGTTGAAAAACCAGAAGCACCTGAAGAAACAGTTTCCGCTGAAAGCTCTTTTTCTTGGAAGGATTTATGGACCAAAATAGAGGTAGGTTTTGTTGAACACTGGAAAAAAGGACTGATTATTCTAGGTGTGATGGGAGTAGTTGCCTTTATTGCCTATAAATTAAGGTTAAAATGGCTTCCGCATGTACTGGTTCTCATTTTTAGGTTTAAAAAGAAAGATGATGACTTCTCAAAAGCCTATTTGGCCTTATTAAAGCAGCTAGATCGATATGGGATTAAGAGAAAGGAACATCAAACACTCCGAGACTATGCCGATTATGTCGATTACTTCTTTTCCTCGAAAGATATGGGGACACTTACTTCTGTATACGAGAGATATGTGTACAAAGGTAAGCTTGAAGAAGGTAGCTGGGACCAAACGCGAGAATTGTGGGAAAATTTAATTAAAAAGACAATTGCTTGACCGATAAAACGACATGTTGTTACAATAATCTCTAATATTATAAAAATGTATCTCTTCATATATCCTCGAAAATATGGTTCGAGAGTCTCTACCAAATCGCCGTAAATGATTTGACTATGAAGGCGGAGCTTTCTATGGTTGTTAGAGATATCAGCTAGAATTCTGCCTTCAAAAATTTTTTTTGGAGTAGAATTCTAGCTTTTTTATTGGGAAAAATAACGATGAGGTGAATTGGATGTCTGAAAAGGTAGGTTTATCAGGTCAGGAAATGATCGTTGTATTGGACTTTGGAAGTCAGTACAATCAGTTGATTACTAGAAGGATTCGTGAATTTGGTGTGTATAGTGAACTGCACCCTCATACGATTACTGCAGATGAAATCCGTCAAATGAATCCAAAGGGGATTATTTTATCTGGTGGTCCAAACAGCGTGTATGATGAAGGTTCGTTCCGTTGCGATGAAGAAATTTTTGAACTTGGATTGCCAATCCTAGGAATTTGTTACGGCATGCAGCTAATGACGACTCATTTTAATGGGAAAGTAGAACCAGCTAAGCACCGTGAGTATGGAAAAGCAGCTATTCAAATTGAGAACCAATCAAAATTATTTGCTGACCTTCCACAGGAGCAAATCGTTTGGATGAGCCATGGAGATTTAGTAGTAGAAGCTCCCGCAGGCTTTACTGTAGATGCAGTTAGTCCATCTTGTCCGATTTCTTCTATGAGTGATGCGGATCGTAAGTTATTCGGGGTACAATTCCATCCAGAGGTTCGTCATTCTGTTTACGGAAATGAACTGTTAAAGAATTTCGTCTTTGGTGTGTGCGAATGTGCTGGAAACTGGTCGATGGAAAACTTTATCGAGGTTGAAATGGAAAAAATCCGCCAGCTAGTTGGTGACAAAAAGGTTCTTTGCGCATTAAGTGGTGGAGTGGACTCATCAGTTGTAGCAGTACTCATTCATAAAGCAATTGGTGATCAATTAACATGTATCTTCGTTGACCATGGTTTACTTCGTAAAGGGGAAGCCGATAGTGTAATGAAGACTTTTGCAGAAGGCTTTAACATGAACGTTATTAAGGTAGATGCAAAGGATCGCTTCTTAGGGAAGTTGGCTGGAGTAAGTGACCCAGAACAAAAGCGTAAAATCATTGGTAATGAGTTCATTTATGTGTTTGATGATGAAGCAGCAAAACTTGAGGGAATAGATTTCCTAGCTCAGGGAACTCTATATACAGATATTATTGAAAGTGGTACGGCTACAGCTCAAACCATTAAGTCACATCACAATGTTGGTGGTCTTCCTGAAGATATGCAATTTACATTAATTGAGCCACTTAGCACACTATTCAAGGATGAAGTACGTGCCCTTGGTACGGAGCTTGGAATTTCTGATGAAATCGTTTGGCGCCAACCTTTCCCGGGACCAGGACTTGGCATTCGTGTGCTTGGAGAAATTTCTGAAGATAAACTTGAAATCGTTCGTGAATCGGATGCGATTTTACGTGCGGAAATTAAGAAGGCTGGACTTGATCGTGATATTTGGCAATACTTCACCGTCCTACCTGACATTCGTTCAGTGGGTGTAATGGGAGATGCTCGTACGTATGATTATACGATCGGTATTCGTGCGGTTACTTCTATTGATGGGATGACTTCTGACTGGGCAAGAATTCCGTGGGAAGTATTAGAAATCATTTCTACTCGTATTGTTAACGAAGTTAGCCATGTAAACCGAGTCGTCTATGATATCACAAGTAAGCCACCAGCAACAATTGAGTGGGAATAAAATCTAACAAAATACGAACAATAAAACGGACATTTGAAAAAATGTTCGTTTTTTATATTGACGAAAATACGAGAGATTGGTATGATGAAAAAGTACTAATAAATGTCGTTTTTCGTCGTATAATCTTGGGGATATGGCCCAGAAGTTTCTACCGAGCTACCGTAAATAGCTTGACTACGAGGTGAGTGATATAAAAGGGCTCTTTCTTTGCCCTCTATTTCGCGAATCTTTGTTGTCAGGCGCTCCTAGTTGTTTGGAGCGTTTTTATTTTTCAAAAAATGGAGGAAAAGAAATGAAAAAATACTTTCAATTTGAAGAGCTTGGAACGAACTATCGTCGCGAGTTTATGGGTGGATTAACAACCTTCCTAGCAATGGCATATATTTTAGTAGTCAATCCACTTACTTTGACACTAGCAGATGTACCTGATCTTCCTGATGCCATGCGTATGGATTATGGAGCGGTCTTTGTAGCTACAGCATTAGCAGCAGCAGTAGGGTCGATCATTATGGGGCTAATAGGTAAGTTCCCGATTGCACTAGCACCTGGTATGGGTCTGAATGCATTCTTTGCTTACTCAGTCGTATTAACTCATGGAGCACCATGGCAACATGCCTTGGCAGCTGTATTTATTTCAAGTGTTTTCTTCTTATTATTAACCATCTCTGGGTTACGTGAAAAAATCATTAATGCCATTCCGGTAGAATTAAAGCACGCAGTGGGTGCTGGTATCGGACTGTTCATTACCTTTATTGGATTGAAAAATGCAGGAATTATCGTAAATAATGATGCAACACTAGTTGGACTTGGAGATTTAACAGCTGGTAATACTCTACTTGCTATTTTTGGTCTTCTTATTACAGTAATCATGATGACAAGAGGTATTAACGGAGCCGTATTCTTCGGAATGATTATTATGGTTATCGTTGGTATGATCTTTAACTTAATTGATGCACCTGAAAAGGTTGTTGGAGCAGTACCGAGCCTTGAACCAACATTCGGTTCTCTATTCTCAGCATTTGGTGATCCATCTTTCTACACAGCTACGATGCTTGGGATTGTGTTAACTTTCTTATTCGTTGACTTTTTTGATAACGCAGGAACGCTTGTAGCAGTTGCGAATCAAGCGGGATTAATGAAAGAAGATAAACTTCCTAATGCAGGAAAAGCTTTATTTGCAGATTCTATTGCATCATTAGTAGGTTCTATTTTTGGAACATCAACAACCACTTCTTATATTGAATCATCTGCAGGGGTAGCTTCAGGAGCAAGATCAGGTTTTGCAGCACTTGTAACAGCAGGATTCTTCTTATTATCGTTATTCTTTTTCCCTGTATTATCGGTTGTTACATCACCTGTAACAGCTCCGGCATTAATAATTGTAGGGGTACTCATGGTATCTTCTTTAGGGAAAATTGAATGGAATCGTTTTGAAATTGCTGTACCATCTTTCTTAACAATCATTGCTATGCCACTAACGTATAGCATCGCAACAGGAATCGCAGCTGGGTTCATCTTCTACCCAATTACTATGATGGTAAAAGGGCGTACAAAAGAAATTCACCCAGTCATGTACGTATTCTTTGTTATCTTCCTGTTATACTTTATGTTCTTAACCGAATAGGATTTAGGGGTTGGCTACTCGTAGTCAACCCCTTTTATTGTGAATATTTTCTGAAAAAAATGAATGCGTTTGCGTATTCTAATTGACAAGCTTTTGTCCCCTATATATGATTAAACTTATTATGTCGAAGCTCTCAAGATAAAGCGGGGAATTATGATGTCTGGACTTATCATTAGCAAAAATTTAAATAATAATGTAGTGATAGCTGACCACTCGGACTATGGAGAGGTTGTTGTGATCGGTAAAGGCATCGGATTTAACCGTAAAACGGGAGATGTCATCGACGAGGCGTCAGCGGAAAAGCTTTTTGTATTAAAAAATGAAAAGGAGCAAGAAAATTATATAAAACTCCTTCCATTTGTTGAGAGCAATCTTCATGAAGTGTTCATTTCTGCGATTGAGTTAATAAAGAAAAGAGCAAATGCAGAGTTAAATGAGCATATCCATGTCGCGTTAACTGACCATTTAATGTTTGCTGTCAGCAGGCTTTCGAAAGGGATGGAAATGAGAAATCCTTTCTTAATAGAGACGAAAGCGCTCTATCCATTCGAGTATGAAATTGCTAAAGAAGTAGTAAATATGATCAAAGAGCATACAGGACTGGATCTTCCTGAAGGGGAAGTAGGATTTATTTCGCTGCATATTCATAGTGCTGTGATGAATCGAAATCTATCTGAAGTGAATCAGCACTCTCAATTGGTTACTCGATTGATTGATATGATTGAAGAGCAACTTGAAATAGTAATCGATAAGGAAAGTATTGATTATATGAGGCTTGTTCGACATATACGATTCACCATTGAGCGTGTTCATAACGGAGAAAAAGTAGAAGAACCAGAAAAAATCGCAAACCTCTTGAAAGAGGAGTATCCGGTGTGTTACAATCTCTCATGGAAGCTCATTAAAGTGATGCAACAAGCATTAAAGAAGACGGTATTTGATGCAGAAGCAGTGTATCTAACGATGCATTTGCAAAGGCTTCAAAAGAAAGTTAAATAATCGAACTTATCTTTTATACGTGTTACTGATTCGATCAGGCATGAGTGAAGAAGATAATTGAAATGGAGAATTACGGGTAATATAACCTTGTAAGCTCTATTTTGATTCCTTTTTCCCTCATGCCTTTTTTGTTTTCTTTTTGCAAATTGGGAAACAACGATGAGCGAAACAAATTATTTAGGAGGTTATACCATGTTTAAAAAGGTGTTTGGTGTTTTACAAAAAGTTGGTAAAGCATTGATGTTACCAGTTGCTTTACTTCCTGCAGCAGGTATTTTACTTGCGTTAGGGGCAGCGCTTAAAAACCCTGCATTGTTGGAGTTAGCTCCATTTTTAGATAACAATGGAGTAGCGATGGTTGCTTCAATTATGCAAAGTGCCGGGGATATCGTATTCGGAAACCTTCCAGTACTCTTTGCGGTTGGGGTTGCGGTTGGTTTAGCAGGTGGAGATGGAGTAGCTGGATTAGCTGCAATCATCGGATACTTAATTATGAATGTAACAATGGGTACTGCTTTAGGCTTAACGGCTGAAGATGTAAACGGATTAAATTACTCAAGTATTCTAGGAGTTCCAACTCTACAAACTGGGGTATTCGGTGGTATCATCGTCGGTATTATCGCAGCAGGTCTTTACAATAAGTACTATGAAATTGAATTACCATCTTATTTAGGGTTCTTTGCTGGTAAACGTTTCGTACCAATTATCACAGCTGCAACGGCAGTAATCTTAGGACTTGTGATGTTAATTGTATGGCCACCAATTCAAAATGGTCTAAATGCATTCTCTCAAAACATGGTTCACGCAAACTTAACATTATCAGCGTTTATCTTTGGTGTTATTGAGCGTTCATTAATTCCATTCGGATTACACCATATCTTCTACTCACCTTTCTGGTATGAGTTTGGTCAATACACAACGCTTGCTGGAGATGTGGTTCGTGGTGACCAACGTATCTTCATGGCAGAAATTAGCGATAATGTTCAAAACCTAACAGCAGGTACGTTCATGACTGGTAAGTTCCCGTTCATGATGTTCGGTTTACCTGCAGCAGCATTAGCAATTTATCACGAAGCTCGTCCTGAAAGAAAAGTGGTTGTTGGTGGACTTATGGCATCAGCTGGTTTAACAGCTTTCTTAACAGGTATTACGGAGCCAATTGAATTCTCATTCTTATTCGTTGCACCAATTCTATTTGCTATCCATGCAGTATTTGCTGGTCTATCATTTATGGTAATGCATCTTTTAGATGTAAAAATCGGTATGACATTCTCTGGTGGTTTAATTGACTATATTCTATTTGGTCTAATCAACCCACAAACAAATGCTTGGTTAGTTATCCCTGTCGGTCTTGTGTTTGCGGTAATTTACTACTTCGGTTTCCGTTTTGCGATCCGTAAGTGGAACTTAAAGACTCCAGGTCGTGAAGTAGAAGAAGAAACAGAAGGAGCTGCTGGACAAACTAGCGACCTTCCATACGATATTTTAGAAGCAATGGGTGGAAAAGAGAATATCTCTCACCTTGATGCATGTATCACTCGTCTTCGTGTATCTGTAAATGATATTGGATCTGTTGATAAAGATAGACTGAAAAAGCTAGGAGCGGCAGGAGTACTTGAAGTAGGTAACAACATTCAAGCAATCTTTGGTCCTCGTTCTGAAACAATTAAAGGTCAAATGAAAGACATTATGGCTGGAAAAAGACCAACTCCAGCAGCAAAAGCTACTGAAACAACAAATGCAGTAAACACAGCTACTTCAAGTGAGGATGCTTTCGTTTCACCATTAACAGGTAATCTAAAGCCAATCACAGAAGTTCCTGATGCAGTATTCTCTGGTAAAATGATGGGTGACGGATTCGCGATTGAGCCAACAGAAGGTACAGTTGTATCACCTGTAAACGGTAAAATCGTTAACCTATTCCCAACTAAGCATGCAATCGGAATTGTGTCTGATAGCGGACGCGAAATCCTAATCCATTTTGGTATTGATACAGTAAACCTAAAAGGAGAAGGTTTTGAAGCGTTAGTTGGCGAAAATGATACAGTAGTTGCAGGTCAACCATTACTTAAGGTAGATCTTGAGTATATTAAAAACAATGCAACATCAACCATTACTCCTGTAGTATTTACAAACCTTGCTGAAGGTGAAAAAGTAACAATCAACAAGCAAGGTGCTGTAACACTTAAGGATCAAAACATCATTTCAATCACTAAGTAATATATTATAGAAGAAACACGACCAGTCTTTCCTAGGAGAGGCTGGTTTTTTTGGTTAGGGAATTATGAATTTCTTAAGTTGTAGGGGACTGGCGGATTTGTATTGATTGCGAATAACGATGACAGGAATCGCAAATATACTTTAGTGATCGCAAGTAACAATGAAGAATCGCAAATAAACTTTGGTAATCGCAAATAAAAATTCAGGATAGAAAATAAATTTCTAGAATCGCAAATATATCCTGAGAATCGCAAATAAACACCTAAAAAGGAGTTTGGAGGGGGAACTTTGTTCGAAAAAGTGTTCTAATTCGTTTGAAAAACCCTTTAGAGCAACAAAAAGTAATGGTTCGAAAGTAATTTTGGTCAGTTTTTTTAATAGAAGAGTAGAGAAAATAACGAATTCTCACACATGGTTTTTAGTTATAGGGTTCTGTTGGATATTATTACCACGAATATCTTGTTGACTCTCTAGGCTCACGATGGTATTATATAAAAACAGTCGCTGATGACGAGATAACAACTTAAGAAATTTTTAAAAAGTTGTTGACTTCGAGTGATTGAAATGTTATTCTAATATAGTTGCTTCTGAGGAAGCGAAATTGTTCTTTGAAAACTAAACAAATCATACGTCAACAAAAATGATAGTGTTGAAATATACACTAGCCAACGTTTTAACTTTAAGAGCTAATCTTACTCTTTATTGGAGAGTTTGATCCTGGC
>NZ_JAKFCQ010000005.1:0-9111 GCF_036676585.1 Robertmurraya sp. | reverse complement strand
CTTTAAAGACCGTTAAAAACTCTGGAAAATAACGATCTAACCAATTATGAATTTGACCCTGTACCGCTTGAAGGTCAACAGATAAAAGATCGCGTATTTTTTTTGCCACTCGAAGTTCGGCATAAACTCCTTGCGGGATATGGGGTTCGGCGTATCTTCCATCCTTGACGAGCTGAGCGATAACTCTGGCATCCTTCACATCATTCATTCTTGGTAGGTGAGTTGTCGTCTAACTCTTTACTCTTCTTTACGTGCATTGGATTTACTACAACAAGTTTAATCGCTTGTTCTCTAAGAAAATGAGCGAGATTCAGCCAATAATGTCCTGTGGGTTCAACTCCAATGATGGTCTTCTCCATGCTATGTTTTTGAGTTAACTCTTGAATCCAAGCTAGAAAACCATCAAAGCCAGAACTGGTATTTTCAAAGGAATACGGTTTTCCAAACTCTATTCCCCTAAAGTCTTGCGCACGTGCAACATGCTTGAATTTCGCAATGTCTACGCCTATAACTAGTGTTTGAGAAGTAATTTGAGCAATCTTATGATTTTGGTTATAATTCATTTTGCAGCCTCCTGGTATGTTGAGTTGTCCTTTTTGCCTCCAAGCGCAGTACACAACTTATGATACCAAGGGGCTTTTTTATATTCAAAGTTCATATTTCTCCATTACAGGAATGCTGCCCTTTAGCAGAATAAAGGAGCCGTTAGGCTCCTAGAAAAATCGTTTATATAATTCTCTTCGACGCTCTCCCCTTAGCTGAGCATAAATCTGGGTAGTGGATGCCTTTTCATGACCCAACATCCCTTGAATGAAATCTAATGGGGCACCGTTATCAAGTAGCTGGCAAGCGTAGGTATGTCGAAAACGATGAGGATAAACATTAACAGGAATCCTTCCACGGGCTGCAATCAATTTTACAGTGTAACGGAGGGTCGGGATCGTCATCCGACGAATCGGGTTGCGCTCGGTTACAAATAGCGCTTCACAGTTATCTTCTCGGCTATCTAAATTCTTTTTCAGCCATACTTTGCATTCTGTCGTGAAATAAACCTCACGTTGTTTAGAACCCTTCCCATTGACAATCGCAGATCCGTTCTCCCAATTGATATCTTCTATGTTTAATCGATGAACCTCTCCCACACGGCAACCAGTGGAATACAGAAATTGTAACAGGGCATGATCACGAAGGGACTGACAGGATATCTTTAGATGAATGACATCTTCTTCGATCAGGAATTTTGGGATTCTCTTGTCTGACTTCGGTTCTCTTAGCTTGAGGGTTGGATTCCGTGAAACATATCCTTCTTCAAAAGCATATCGGAAAAGCGACCTTATAAATCGAATTCGATGACCCAAACTACTGGGCTTGAGACGCTCGGACTGTTTAGCCAAATATTCTTTAAGTAATGGCAAAGTAACGTCTTTTAGTTCCAAATCACCTATTTCACGAGTGAGGACATTTAATTGAAGTGAGTAAGCTTTTAATGTATGAGGACTGAACCCCAGAATACGTTTATCCGCCTTATATAAGCACCACAATTCACTTAAATTCAAAATAAACCCCTCCCAAGAATTTACCTTCTTTAAATCCAGCATTACTGGAATGGGAGGGGGTTAATCATTTTACTGTTATTCAAGTAGCGATCCTCGATAGTTCAATAAAATATAAGCTTTATTGGGTTAGTACTAAATATAAGAATTTAGCTTCTTGACAAGAAATATATAATTCAATAGATGTCTTTAAAATGATATACGTTGTTATAGTCAACAACCCACTTATAAATATTACACCTCCTTTTTTGGATTCTTTAGTCTTCTTCTTAAACACAAATAAAAGAGCACTAAGAAGAATACTCAAATACAATACTGATAGTAGAAGTTTGAACCTTTGACGGCTAATTTCATTTACAATTTTATGAAACTTCTCCAAATCCAATTTATTATTTTTATCTTCTTTTATTATTGAATGGGAATTACGATAACCAATTTCCCATTCAAAAGAACTTATTTCTTTTTTAACAACGTAGAAATACCCCCCAGCTTTTTCTTGTCCAATAATCTCTCCACCACTTGCGATACCAATTGAAAAAGGGAAGATGACCGACAACTGTATCCCCACAATCAGTGCTATACAAATCAGTTTTTTTCTCATCATCAGCTTCTCCTAAACTTCAATTCTATTTCTTAAATAGTGTATTTCTTCTGCTTTTTATTCAACATTCCTACCCAATAGCACATTAGGCTGCCTTTCTACGCTGGCAGCCTATTCTCATTCGGTGTTATTTAGCTATTGATCTCCGTTAGCTGAACAAATTATCAATTCACATCTAATCCTAAACGTTCAGCAAGTTCTTTTGTAAATTCCTTTTGTGGTTCAATCAGTTCTGAATACATTTTATTTATTCGATTTTGGGCTTCCTCTTTGAAACCATAAGCATGATAAAGAATCGTTAAAAAATGAGGACATTCATGCCTACCTTGCTCTTCTAATCGCTTCATTTCCTTTATTACATCTTCAATCGTTCGAAATTGTTCAAAGTGTGGGAATATCACATTTTCAATATCACTTTGGATTTCTCTCTTAATTTCTTCTATGTCAGCTGTTAGATGAAGTTTATACCACTCATCTGGAATACCTTTCAACTCCGTAACACCAAGTCTAAGAACGGAGTATATTTCTGTTGGAAATTGCGGAGGTTCAATCTCATAAAAAGTTCCGAATAATTTATCAGTGAATATCCCAGTATTAAAGGTAAACTCTACTTCTTCTGTGGTATTCCACTTTGAATTTTGGATATTAACAACCCAAGCAAAATCAGTAAATATCTTTGCGAAGTTGTTTCCTTTCTTTTTAAATCCTTTTGCTTTAAATAAAGGGGCAATAGTGTCCTTTATAATCTGCTTTAAGACATCTTGCATACTCATATTTCTCATTCCTTTAATTTTCCTGTAGAGTAGGGGACTGGTTTCCCAGCCCTCCCTCATCAAACCGTACGAGCGGTTTTCCCGCATACGGCTTTCCGATGTTCTTCACCTTGTGCAGTATAGCTACCCCAAGCACTAACTCGCTTCAGTCCCATACGTCCGAATTCCTCTGCTACCTTTCTCGGGTGCAAATGGTTTCGTTTGTACTTCTTGTTCCAGTACAGTGTCAGTCTCCGAATAATGTGCCAGTCCACTTTTGACAGGAACTTGTTTGACATGCCTGGATCTACGCTGCCGTAGTAATTCTTCCATCCTTGTATAATAGGATTGAGCTTGTCTACCATTTGTTTGGGCGACCAATAGAGATGTGCTCGTGGTGCAGTTACTTCCTTCACCTTGGCACGCATTTTCTTCATCGCTTTCTTAGATGGAATACTCCGCAAGTCATAGAATTTACCCGACTTAAACAGCTTCGGCATGCGCCGGTTATGAAATCCGAGGAAGTCGAACCCCTCTTTATTTAACCACAGGTTCACTAATTTGGACTTGTCCGTGTTCATGGTCAGTTCTAATTTCCCGAAAACTGCCTTGAGCACTTGAATGGCTTCAAGAGCGTGGGTTTTCTTTTCGCATAAAATAACCAGATCATCAGCATATCGCACTAGTGTGCCAATATGGGCAAATTTCTTCTCCCATATAGAATCGAGATAGTTGAGGTAGATATTCGCAAGCAATGGGGAAATCACGCCGCCTTGAGGGCTTCCGATTTCTGTGTCACGGAACAGGCCTTCTTCCATGACTCCAGCTTTCAACCACTTTCGAATGAGTTTCAACACTCTTCGGTCGCTTACCCGTTGTTCCACGAGTTTGAGCAATTTGTCATGTGGAATATTGTTGAAGTACCCGGTGATGTCGACATCCACCACCCAATATACTCTCCCGTAGTTCACCGTTTTGTGTATCCGCTCGATCGCTTGTTTGGCGCTTCGCTTCGGTCGAAACCCGAATGAACAATCTTTGAAGTCCGCCTCGAAAATCGCCTCGAGGACGATTTTCGTTGCCATTTGTGCCAGTCTATCTTGAATTACAGGTATTCCCAGTGGTCGCGTTTTACCATCACCCTTGGGTATATCCTTCCGTCGTACTGGCTTGGGACGATAGGCATTCTCCCGCAACTGTTGTTGCGTATCTCTCACGAATTGTTCTTCCCCGTATTCCTGTACAATGTGCTGAATCGTCATACCATCGACTCCCGCACTTCCTCGATTTGCCTTGACCCGTTTCCATGCTTCCCACATGACGTCTGATCTGTAGACTTTGTCGTACAGGGCATGAAACCTGCGATTGGCATTCGCCTTAGCCGCAAGATAGAGGGTTCTTTGGAGTTCTCGAACTTTTCCTTTGGTGTAGTTAGCAGATTTCACTGCATTCACTCGCTCTTACCTCCTTCGATACCCGTGAACAAAGTAAGGGTGCTTTCCTCCCCCAGGTTGTGTTGTCCTGGGTTCACAGGTACTACCACCCTCTCCGACTCCCTTCTCGCCGCTGGCCACTTCACCCCTTTGGGCTTATAGGTTCGCGCTTTACGACACTGTCGTGCAAGGTAGGGTCTCCCTAGTTCCAGACACAACTGTCACTGCATGCCGATCCCCATACACCGGAGGGTTTTTCCGCGCTGATTCTCCAAGTTCTTCACGCGTTCCGTGGCCTTCACCATACAATACGAGGTTCGGCTCCCTCTTGTCCCTTTCGGGTTGTTTATGACGATGCGGCAGGATTCACTTCATGTTACGGCCTGCAGCTTTGCTTCACCCTTAGTCAGGGCTTTTCACAGGGCTCCATCCTTAGGCTCTCACCACCAGATGCCTGCTAGCTACGAGGCGGCTTGGCCCCTACCTCGATTGGACTTTCACCAATGAGCTGTGCCTAGCTTTGCTAGGCGCACTATTAAACTATTCTGCCCTTCCCACGGAGCAAAAAGCAGGGGATAGATGCCGATCCCATTCCCCCGCTATCGATCTCCGTTAGTGCAATAAGAGGTTCATTTTTCAATAGATATATCTAAAGTTTGAAATTTACCCTTCTGTATAACAGACATATGCTCTTCACCATTATTCTTCTCTACTAAAAGAAGGTCCATTTTTTTGTCACTGATATTATAATGTCTTTTATTTAAGAATCCGACGCTTTTAATTGTTGGGTGTTCTAATATTGGCGATAAGTCTCCATCCAAAACATTTGTGTCAACAAATCGAAAATCAATTAAATTGGGAAATTGGTTTAAAAAAGACAAACTTTCAAGATTACCACATGAGTTAAGGCAAAGAACTCGGAGGTTTTTAAGAAGAAACAACTCCTCTGTTGGAATTAATTTCTTCGATTGATTAATATGCAAGTGTTCTAAGGTATCAGCTACTTTTGATAGACCATAGTCACTTTGTAATTTAGTGCAATAATGTAATTCTAAACGCTTTATTTGATTCAATTTTTCTATTCCAGCAAAATCTTGCATATTGGACCAGTTTAGTTCTAGATAAAGAAGATTTTCAGGGATATCCGTAAAATTACCCAATATATTTTTTTTATAATGCCATAAAATCAAATACTTGATATCTTGAAGTGGCATTTCCTTTAATTTGTCTTCTTTTAAGTTTAAGTCAAGCAAAAGAGTATCTGGAATTTCGTCAAACCAAATTGTATTATTTCTCCAGTAATCCATGTTTAATCGCCCCTAAAATTACCAATTTTCCTTTTATACTATCATTTGTATCTATTAAACTAAACTCCCGTTAGGCGAGTAATCAGGAATAGGATCAGAAGCGCATCCTATGTCGCTCTCGATCCCCGTTAGTGCAATAAAAAGGAGCATTGACCTTCGTAGATTAACGTCCCTGTTAATTATTAATTACCTCTCAAATGCCTTTCCGGAATCAGTATAGCCCCCGTTCATTAATTAATTCATATAAAATTAATATAAGTGTATACATTTATAAACTCTCATTCGTTGTATAAGTGTAGGGAGGACAAAAGATGAAAAAAGAAAATGTACTAGCCTCCTATCTTATCAATTTAGGAGAGGACGTGTTCCGACTATTACTAGTGAAAGGAGCCAAAAAAGAAGATGCGGAAGATATTATTCAAAATACCTTTTACAAAGTTTATCTTTTGTTGGATGACATAACAGAGAGCAATATACGTCCGTGGTTTTTTAGAGTATCACTCAATGAATATATTGACTTAAAAAGGAAAAAGGAGCAGCAGAACATTTACTTATCTGAGGAAATTTATTCAAAGCTACAACATACAGATCATGAATTTGATACCATTTTAAATAAAGATGAGATTTTCTATTTATTAAAAGACATGAAAAAGGAATATATAGAAATTTTCTTTTTAAAGTATTATTATGATTTTTCATATGAGGAAATTTCTGATTTTTTAGACATTCAAGTAGATAGCGTAAAGCAAAAATTATACCGCGCACGTAAATTTGTTCAATCAACAATAGGAGGAAAACGTTAGTGGACACCTCGATTAAAACCGCTTTAAATAAGGCTAAAAGAAAACAACTACTAAAAACCGTCATCATTTCAATTATTGTTGTAATAATTCTATTACCTATACTTTATAAAACTGGCAACTACTTTGCATCCAAAAGTTCTTCAAGACTTCATGAACAGCTTTTTTTACATAATGCAATTGCTGGACCAAATATTCAAATCAACTCTCAAGTAACGAGTAATTCATCGATGTTTGGTGGCAATATCATTACGAATCGTTCTAAAAATATCAATGGATATCTAGTTCAATGGAGTACACTCACAAGCTCGTATTCTTGGTTAAGAATGAAGATTGACCATAACGAATTAACACCAGGTTTTTATTCCTCTGAAACGGATTTTTATGAGTATGACAAACAAACTAAGAATAAAGTTGCGACATTTTATCATCCATCCATTCAAGAGTATGATGATGGTATACAAAACGAACTAAAGGAAGTATCACAAATGGAAAATTACGTTGCGGAAGTTGCCATTTCTTTCTATAAGCCTTATACATTAAAAGAAATACAAGCAAATATTCCCGATAATTTAAACATCGTATGGTTGTATATGACCTCACCAATTGTAGATGAAAGTAACGGTCCTATGGGTATGCCAGTTTATGGATTTGATCCATCTGATGCACCGATGGAAGCATACAAAAGCTTTATTGATGCACTTGAAAAATATGATGCTATTGGTAATAACGAAACAATCCAGGAGTTTTTAAATTTAAATAAAAAGAAACAATTTAATGAAGTAAAGATTTTAGGTATAATGCTCACTGGCCAAACAAAAAATTTTAAAGCCTTAGAAAATAAAGATTTTATTCGTGGTGCTTCAGTAGGGGCTATTGCGCAAATCGTCCCTTATATTAAACCCGAAAAATAACCTAGTGACCAGATTTACATTTAGTTTCTCTTGCAGTAAGTTGCTAGTACCCAAACGACTATAACAAGTCCCTAAAAAGAGACAGTACCCAAAATAAACAGGTGGTATTATCCCCTCATGGTAGACAACGAAAAAGGGACATCTGTAAGATGTACTTAGATCGTTGTAAATCGGAGGGGATTTTTAGCATGGGGAAGACCGGACGAACCAATAAAAGCTATTCAGAAGAATTTAAGATGCAGGCCATAAAGTTGGTATTGGAAGAGAATGTTTCATATCGAGAAGCAGCTAAGCAATTGGGGATCCACTCTTCTCTCCTTTACCGCAGCAACTACACAAGGGAGAACCCGTTCCCTGCTATCGATCTCCGTTAGTGCAACAAGCAATGATTACCAACCAAGGAGACCGCCCATTATTTGTTCGTCTAATAGTTTCTTTTCCCTTATTTCGGACTGCGCATTAACGTACGCATAATGGTATTGACGTGGATCTCTTACTACATCTTTATTTAAATGTTTCGCTACAATCTGATGAATTTCATGAAGTCTCCTTAATTCGTTTTCCCTATTTTGGGATTCATACGCTCGCGCGAAAAGCAATCTCATATCAATAGGAACATCGGTATAGATTTTTGCAAATTCGTTTTCGCGATAATTTGGATGACGTTGAATGAGTTCACCAATAGCAAGGTTTTTACCAATCAATTCTAAATAATAGTAGAAGGGCGAATCCCCTTTTAATCCACTTTCAAGGGACTCGGTATAAGTTATATGTGATGTGTATTTAGCGAATAAATTTTCAATCTCTTGTTTATCCTTTGTTAGATAACTGTAATTTATATAACCACTAATCACTAGGAGTATAGCTAAAAATATAGTTATAACCTTGGTCTTCATAAAAAGACTCCTTTGCTTTAAAGTTACTTTCATTATAGCAAAACTATATCCAAACCTTATTTAGTTCGAGTGAGGTGGTTATTCAACTAAACTCCCTGCCCGAAAGCGAAGTAACGCAAAAACGGATGCCATCTCTAGCAACCGTTTTTAAACTATGTATCTCCGTTAGCTCAATAATCATAAGGAATAATACCTTCTACTAAGATTCTTTCTTCTTTAATTAATCCAGTAAGCTGATATATAAAATCATCAATTTGATTCATTTCTGTGAGGAGAAATGAAAGCGAACGCATTTTATCAGGTATGGTTAATTTGTTATCCAATAGTATTTCAATTCCCACATGCCCTTTTTTGTTATATAAAAACACTCTTATATAAACATAATGTGTTACGTTATCTACATCTTCTCCTGAAATCCAAACATATTCTTTTTGTTCAAAGGTGGAAATCTTTAATAAACCTTGCTTAAATTCATCTATTTGTTCGTATGTGGTGTAAAAGTTTAGATTTGAATGGCAGTATGAGGACTTAACGGATAAGTTTAACTCAAAACAGAATTCATCTTCCCAAATTTTCTCTAATCTCAGACATGGTGTAGACACGCTATTCCCCTCCGTTACTATGACTTTATTATCGCTTCTTTAAACTATTCTCCCTCTATGAACAAATGCTTATCTCCGTTTTTCTCTTGTTTTCTTAGATTTTCAGATAGTTCAAGTTTATTAGATCAATCGAATATCGGAATATAGTTGAATTAAAGGATATTTTTAGGAGCGAGGAGCGAAAAAGATCCATGCTACCTAACCACTTCTTTCCATAGAGTGGATACTAAGACAAAGTATGGTCGCACTGGTG
>NZ_JAKFCQ010000004.1:0-75067 GCF_036676585.1 Robertmurraya sp. | reverse complement strand
AAATTCAATTCAGGTGACATTTTCGCTACAAATTCCTTGTTATGTAAAATGATACTTGTCTCAGCGTCCTTTGGAGCAACCTCAATCCATCTAAATCCTTGACCGTTATCTTCTTCAGAAACGACCTGAAACCCTACTTTTTCTGTCCAAAAAGCTTTTGCCTCATCTTGGTTAGTAACATACAGCATGATTTGACCAACTTTGTTAATCATTCACTCTACCCCTTTTAGATGGATTTATAGACATTCACTTACCTGTATAAAGTATAACTCTTTCACTTAAAAATATTAATACCTTAGTTGAGAAAAAAATGTACCCTTCTATTTCACTAAAGGTAATAATAAATCAAAGGTGTCTGCATGTATGTTCGAATATCTCTCTAACTTGGTTCCGACTGGTTGGAAACCATAACGGATCACCATCTGGATGTAGGAAAAACAAAGGAATTCGTCGTCTGCTCGACAATTTCGCAAAACCGCAAATAAGGTGGGAGAAACTCGTTCCAATCGGTAACTGGCACTCTCTACAATAGTTGAGTCGACCTCAAAACCTACCTCACCAATAATAGTATCCCTGGTAATTTTCTCTGTTTTCACATATACCTGTTCTGAACAAGATATTCCTAGATCCTCTAATCTCCTTAATGCTTGGTGAAAATAGGTTTGAAATGGGTGAGGTCTTTTCTCCGCTTCAAATCGCTGCCATACAAAACATTTTTCCTTTTCCCATTTTGAGAGAAGGAGTGAGTGGGAGTTTTCAACCATGATCCCTCCCACATATTTTTTGGCAGCGAGCAATACGTCCAATTTTTTGTCTAACTCTTTTTTCCAACTGGCCAAAACCTCTGCCTTCTCCTGTTCGTCTGCTTCTAGATAACGTTTGATTTCTTCAATAGTAATATCAGCTTGCCTTAAAGAATCAACCATTTTCGCAAGATGAATCTGGTCTATTGTGTAAACACGATAGCCATTTTCTAAACGTGTGGATGGTTGAAGCAACTCTTTTTTATCATAGAATCTCAGTTTACTAGGAGGTAACCCTGTACTTTTTGAAAAATCCTTAATGGTGAGATGCTTCATATGTACCTCCACCCGAGTTTCTTCCCTTTACTTATAGGACCACACATTAATACGATTATTGTCCGGATCATAAAAATGAAAACCACCCCAACCATTTATTGGATCTCCCGCCATTTCAGAAGGTTCCAACCCATTTTTTATCAGCTTATGATATTCGTCGAAAACAAACTCAGGTCGGATGTCGTAATAGGTTCTAACTCGATTATCATTTGGCTTTGTAACAGTGTCTTCGCTTTTCAAAAGCCAAATATGATCCCAAAAACATTCGTTTAATACATTTCTATCATAAGCATCCTCTGTCTTGAGGTGAGCAAAGCCTTTCTCCTCATCTATTTCCTCTATCACAAATCCAAGATGCTCTTTATACCAGGAGGCTGAAAATTTGGGATCCTTCACATGAATAATGGAGTTCACTGTGCCAAAACCAAGAACTCCTGATGGAGGATACTCCATTTCGTCCTCTCCTTTGTTTTCCTCTACTAACGTTAACCTTGTGTTGTCAAATGCTACTAAATCACAGTATCTTTGTCCGTTCGGAAGCATCTTAATATCCGTTGCCTCTATCTTTCTATCTTGCAAATAAGAAAGTGTTTGATCCAGATTATACGTGGCAAATCCGAGCCTAACCTTTCCTTCTTTTTCTAGAGACTGTAAGTGAACATGCTCTCCTTCAAATGATTTTATCGTCACCATTCCAGCTCTAGGCAGCTTCATAAATCCTTTTTTTCCAACCCAACTAGTGATTTGATCCACACACTCCCAGCCAAATACCTTCTGATACCATTGAATGGCATCCTCAAATTGATCGGGGTGCACCATAATAAATCCTCCATCCCATCGATACATCTAACCACTCCCTTTGTTTGGTTTACATCTTTAGGATAAAGGTTCAACCTAGTTGAATGTCAATCATTCTTTTACTTTTTTTTCAATTTTTAGGATGCAAGATACTTCTTTACAAAAAATAAACATTTTATTAAAATTGCTATCAAATATTCCCTTTTCTTTTAAAAATATGTAATAATAGACTAATACGACCTAGAGAAATTAAAGCCATAGGAGTCATTGATATGCCGCCGATTATTTTTGAAAATGATGAAGTGTACTTATATATTAAAATTGAACTTATCCGTGGTGAATTGATCTACACTGGAATGCAAGAAGGGTTTGGCAGCCAAAATACAATCCGTATCAGTCAAAGATTAGACAGTTATCTCACCATCTATCAACGTTTATTTTCAAAAAACCGCCGTACCTTTCTCAATAAATAACTGAATAATTGAAACATTAGACCCAAAATGACTGACCAAAAACGGCCAGTCATTTTATTTGAAGTTAATTTTGTTTTCTACCAAAAGATTTAATAAAAATAACTCCAGTAACCATTAATCCTAGTGTATAAAAATTAATAAAAATGGTATTTGTATATTGATTTAACCAAGGATAACGATAGATTCTTGAGGTCTCATTTCCTGGAGCACCACCTAAATTGTTAATAAGGTTTATAGTAAAATGGTATTCTAAAAAACAAAACAATAGTAAAAGGGTGATTCCCCCAAAGCGTATCAGAACCCAAGTACTTGATTTCAATTGAATGCTACCTAAGATTCTCCAAAAACTTCTTGCAAAAAAGAAAAAGACAATAAGAGCTGGTAATAAAAATAAAAGTCCTACATTCCCGTTCCCTGAAGTGACACTAGGCATTATCGTAAATAAATCTACTAAGTATATAAAAATGATACATAAGAATAACCACAAAACTGTGCGATTTGACCAAGTTTTCATGCAAACCTCCTATTGGATGACAGCAATTCAATGTGCTTATCGTTCAGCCTCACCGTTTCTTTTCCTCTTTTGTTACCGATAAAATCTGTGCCTCTGCTCCGTATTCCATTCGAATAGTTTTTCTTGCGTCCACCGGTGATCTCGCGGTAACTGGCTTGATTTGCTTTTCTCCATTCATTTCAATTGTGACCAGAAAGCATTTTGAACCACATCTCATATAACCCTCTCCTAGTTTCATTAGGCTTTCATGAATTTCATATTCATTACTATAATAGCATTTCTCTGAATATCCAAATATTTTTCTATATAAAAAAACCTGTATCAAATATGACTTGATACAGGTACTTTAATGAAGATAGTGTCCATTTTACTTAATATGTTTATATGCCAAATACGAATAACTACTCTTTAATCTTCAATCCTAATAATCTTGAAAACCCAATTGCTTGATCTGAAGAAACCTCGCAACCCACCAAACTTTCGGTCGACACATTGATCTGTTCAAACGTACAAGTGCTAATATCAACCCCTTTAAGAATTGTATTGGTAAAGTCCACATCATTCAGATCACATCGGTTAAGACCTACTTTAGTAAACTTTGAGTTGAAAAAATTTGCACTTCTCAATGTTGACTGCTCGTAATTCACTTGTTTTAAACGGGTATCAGCAAAGTTACTAAAGTTCAAATCACAGTTTTCAAAAAGAACATTTCCTAAGATCGCATCAGACAAATCTAAACCCAAAAGTTTGCTCTCTTTAAACTCCACTCGATGTAGATTTCCTCCACAAAAACGAACATTTGATATATTACAATTCTCGAAAACCACATCGGTTGCATCTATGTTTATAAAGGAACAGCTTATAAACGTAACGTTTCTAAAGATAACTTTTGATAGAATCAGCCTTTCGATTTCCTCGTTCTCTACTTGGGAATTTATCACCGAACAGTTTACTAACTCCGCTTCTTCTTCATAAAAAACATCATGGAAATTACCATGCGGCAAATCTGTTGAGACTTTTGGACGATCAATTTTAATTGTTTTTGACATACTACACCTCAAAATCTTTCAATTACTTTTCATTTCTTAACCATACAAGAAAATCAAATCATATTTAAGTCTTTATTTTTTAATAGAATTGTGACCAATTTTGTTTTTACAGGCTCTTATTCCTATGATTGTCTAACAGAAAAACGTACATGTATCTATCCAAGGTAAGTAACATTCCTACTAATATGGAATTTACTGATTTGGGTGGAATGTTTTTAATAACTAAGCTTCTCTGTCCGAATCCACCCCTCATTCAGACTCCACCCCCTCCCTTACCCTCCTCTCTGTCCAAATCCACCGCTCATTCAGACTACACCCCTTCCCTTACCCTCTTCTCTGTCCAAATCCATCGCTCATTCAGACTTCACCCCTTCCCTTACCCTCCTCTCTGTCCAAATCCACCGCTCATTCAGACTCCACCCACTCCCTTGTCCTCCTCTCTGTCCGAATCCACCGCTCATTCAGACTCCACCCCTTCCCTTACCCTCCTCTCTGTCCAAATCCACCCCTCATTCAGACTCCACCCGCTTCCTTGCCCTCCGCTTTGGCCCATTTCACCACAAATACCAACAACACTGATTTTTATATGAAAACATCTGAATATTACATTTTTTATTCAGAATATTTCAAATATAATTGGTTACGTGTTTCTACTAACCTATTTCATGGAGGTGCATCGACTTTTTTTGTAAGCGTATTCAACGAGAGTACAACTACTAAAAAATCTAGGAGGTTAATAATTTTGAAAAAAACATCCCTACGTAGAAGAGTTCTAACCAGTGCATTAGCCGTACCACTTCTTTTATCAGGTGTTTCATCGGTAGCTGCGGATAAAACCCAGCAAAACAAGATTCCCTACAATGTTCAAGGCGTTCAATTAGAGTATCTTGACCGAGGACTTGTGGCAGCCACCACTTCAGAAGGCATTTTTGTAAGCTGGAGATTGTTGGGCAATGAAGTGACAGGTTATTCAGAAACGGGGTTAACAGGTGTCAACTTTCATGTGTATCGCGATGGCAAATTTATAGCCAGTGTCGAGGATAGCACAAACTTTTTAGATCCTAACGGCAGCAGTACTTCTAAGTATTACGTTCGTTCTGTGTTAAATGGAAAAGAACTGGATCAAAGTTCCTCTGTTTCACCTTGGACGCAATCCTACGTCGATTTGAAGCTCAACAAACCAGCTGACGGTGTCACACCAGTTGGTCAGAGCTATACGTATTCGGCTAATGATATGAGTGTCGGCGATGTGGATGGCGACGGCCAATATGAGTTTTTTGTAAAATGGGACCCTTCCAATTCGAAGGATGTCTCGCAGGTTGGATATACCGGAAACACGTATATTGATAGTTATCGAATGGATGGCACCCTCCTCTACCGAATTGATCTAGGTGTAAATATCCGGTCAGGTGCCCATTACACTCAATTTTTAGTGTATGACTTTGACGGTGATGGCAAATCAGAGATGATGTTCAAAACAGCTCCAGGTACAAAGATCATGAAGTATGATAAAAATGGTCAGGTGACTTCAGAGAAATACATTACGATGCCTCAAAAAGACATCGATGCAGGATACAGTAATCAAGATGACTACCGAATGAGCAGTGATGACTATTATAATCATGTAGTGAACATGTTTATGAATTGGCATGAACATGAAGAAGTCAAAAGTGGCAATTGGCCAAGTACACTTGAAGAAGCGTTTGGAGTAGAAAAACAATATAGCTATCCATTATCTAAGGAAGATGCACAAAGTTTAACTGACTTTTTTCTGGATGTTTATGCACCAAGCAGAAGCACTCGGAATAATTTAAGAGCCTTCGAAGGGTTTATCGTTAAAGGTCCAGAATATTTAACCGTGTTCAATGGGGAAACAGGTGAAGAAATGGATACCATCGATTACAAGCCAGAGAGACATGATGATGGTCTCATGTGGGGAGATTATGCGATGGCTAGAATTGAACCTGGTAACCGTGTGGATCGATTCCTATCTACCGTTGCTTATCTAGATGGGGAAAAACCTTTTGCCGTATTTGCACGTGGATATTATACAAGGTCCAATCTAGTTACATACAGCTGGGATGGCAAAAATTTAAAAGAACACTGGGCCGTGGACAGTGGCTGGACACCGATGTCTAACCCATTTAACGATAGTCCTCATGGCGTAGACGGTACGGACCCAGAGTATGGTACTCTCACCACTCAAGGAGCTCACTCCCTAAGTTCGGCTGATGTGGACGGTGATGGCAAGCAAGAAATCGTCTATGGAAGTGCCACGATTGATCATGATGGATCCTTATTATATAGTTCTATGGATGAAATGCCTGAAGGAAGTGCAATTCCCGGAGAGACCGCTAGACTTGGACATGGAGATGCCATGCATGTGACCGATATTGATCCGAACCGTCCGGGAATGGAGATTTATATGGTTCACGAAGGTGGAACTTGGGCACCTTACGGGTATTCACTACGAGATGCCAAAACAGGTGAATTAATATACGGTGGTTATACTGGCCGTGATACTGGCCGAGGAATGGTCGGAGATATTGATCCTGCCCAGCCTGGCTTAGAAACTTGGGCGAATACAGGTGTGGGCTTATGGACAGCAGCCGGTCAAAAGCTAGGTTCTAGTGCCCCTGGTACAAACATGAACATCAAGTGGTCTGCCGATATGACGACACAAATTGTGGATGGTGCGCTTGACGTTACACCTACGATTCAAGATTGGAAAAAAGGGACCGTTCTCACCGCTGAAGGAACCAGAACTAATAATGGAACAAAAGGAAACCCAAGCTTAGTAGCTGATATTTTTGGTGACTGGAGAGAAGAATTACTCGTACGCACTGCCGATAGCTCTGCTATCAGAATGTACATGAGTACAGAGGTAACCGACCATAAATTATACACGCTTATGCATGATACTCAATATCGAGCAGAGGTTGCTAGACAAAGTACGACGTATAATCAGCCTTCTTATACAAGCTTCTACTTCGGAAGTGATACTGACTGGTCCAAGGTTCCAGCCCCAGAATTTATCATGCCTGGAGTCCTAACAGCGTTAGAGACGGAGTTGACTGAGCTTCAAGCGAACCAGGAGTTAACTGCTCCGCTAAGCAACCAGCTAGAAAACTCTCTTAAACAGGCAAACCATCATTTAGAAAAAGGCTCAGAGAACAATGCAATCGAATTCCTGGAAAAATTCTTAAATGAGATCAACAAGAAGAATAATGAAACCTATCTTTCTTCTGCTGGGAAACTGAACCTGACCAATAAAGCTCAAATCGTCATCTCCATGTTAGAAAACAACCAATAAATCTTAAAAAGACTCTTAACCTTTTTTGGTTGAGAGTCCTTTTATAACTAGGCAAAATAATTATCAACCCCAAGGAACGTTCACATTGATTTTTTCCCCTAATGTTCTGCTATGTTCTCTTCTTTTCTTTCGATTTTCCGCCCTCATCGGTGCACTTTCATTCATCATGATTTCTTCTTCACTTACAGGTTTTACATAGGGTACCGTCAATGCTTTTCCTTCTTTAGAAAGGGCCACGAACGTTAGGAATGATGTTGCAGCTAATTGCCTTTCCCCTGTCATCAGATTCTCTGAGATCACTTTGACGAACACTTCCATAGAAGATTTCCCGACCCATGTGACATAAGATTCCAAGCAAACTGAATGATCCTTTTGGATGGGAAATAGGAAATCAACCGAATCGGTTGAAGCAGTCACGATCTCACATCGTGCATGCCTTGAGGCAGAAATGGATGCGACATCGTCGATCATGCTCATCAATTTCCCACCAAATAATGTCCCATGGTTATTGGTATCGAGTGGAAATACCCTGCTTGTCTTAATCACTCTGGACTGTGAACATGTTTTTGTTATTCTGTCTGTCATCACTTTTCCTCGCTTCTTCTTTTTTGATTATTATACTCTAATTTTTGGCACGTACTATCCTCTGTTTTTATTTAAAACCAATTTCATGAAATTTACACAACGTTCAAACTAACTTCATGTTCCTCTTTTATAATTAAATAAAATGAATCATCAAGGAGGAGTTCCAATGCGTACTATGAAGAATTCTGTGATAGGGAACGTGGAAGGGATTTTGCGAGATTACGAGGATGGGTACAAATGGGAAGCTTTAGTAAGTGAATTAACTTACAGCGATCTAAAGTATCTCGTATCTTTAGCGAAAGAGGCCGAGCAATGTCAAAAAATACTTTCTGAAATTGCAACGATTGTGAGATCATCAACTGAACAAGAACCCTTAGAAAAAATAATGATTAAGTTATCGCAATCGTAAAAAGAACTCCCATTTAAGCAATCAAATATAAAAAAGCTACCATGATTGGCAGCCACTCTTGTAGAAATGTTTATTGTAACCGCGCGCAAAGGAATCTAGTACAAATTAACTGTAACGTGACTTACGAAGTTTTGCATCAAGGACAAGATTACCGAAAGGAATAAACGCAACAGCAAATGCCGATGTAATCCATACAAAAGACCATCTAATTTTAATAGTGACATACGCAATCGTAAACACATACATGACAAATAACATACCGTGAATGGAACCAACAAATGTGACTACTTCAGGAAAACCCGCGAAGTATTTAAGGGGCATAGCAATGAATATCAAGATGAGCAGAGATAAACCTTCTAACAGACCCATGAACCGAAATTTTGCGATTGGTGACGTAAGCATCATTTTCCCTCCTGGCTTCTATTCCATACTCAAATATGTACTTTATAATTTAAAGATAACTTCCCCCTCCTCAAATTTTTACCATTAGTAGATATATAATAACATGTCTGCACTATTATCACTGTTAAAAATAAATAAAAAAAACCAAGCTCTGTTTCCAAGCTTTGGTTCACTTTTCACTTATTTCTAGAACATTTTCACATAACAATCATAATCATTTGATATTTGCATTCCCATCTTTTCGTATAAGGTCCTAGCCTGAACATTATCTGGTGCCGTCTCTAATTGAACAAAACGTGCATTTCTCTCTATACAAAACTGAAAAACTTCCTCTACTATTGCTCTTCCTATACCTTTCTTTCTATAGGTTCCATCCACATACAAATCGTTTAGGATGTACCCTTTTTTCATACCAACAGACGAAAAGGTTGGATACAGCTGCGCGAATCCAACTGCGGTTTCTCCTTCCATCGCTAGAAAAATGACCGACTCTTGATTTACTATTCTTTCTTGAATAAATTGTCTTGCGGCTTCATGATTGCTAGTTTGTTCGTAAAACATCCGGTAGGCATCGAATAATGGGGTTATTTGCTCTAGTGAAGTTATATCTGCCTTAATAATATCCATATTCCTCTTCCCTTCTTTTCACTAAATCTATTTATATCTTACAAGCAATCTGACATAATAAAAGGAACAGTTTTTATCAATTTCACATGTCAGTTAGGAGTTCTAGATGAAAGAGTTAGTCCTACAACTAAATGATAAAAGTCCTAAATATAAACAAATTTATGAACAAATTCGATCTCTTATAGAAGAAGGAGTCCTTCCAAAAGATACGAAGCTTCCGTCCATTCGACAGTTAGCTATGATTTTGCATGTGAGCCGAAACACGACTCTTATTGCGTACGAACAGTTAGTAGCAGAGGGTTATATAAAAAGTGAAGAAAAAAAAGGATACTTTGTCGAAGCGTTTGAGCCCATTGATTTACAGCCATCACTTCAAATAGAGAATAATCTCCGTAATAGTGAGACACCGATTAAAGTGAATTTCCGTGCCGGAACCGTAGATCAACAGGCTTTCCCCTTAAAAGCTTGGCGAAGATGTAGTAACGACGTGTTAAAGGAAGACATGGTCTATACATACGGAGAAGTTCAAGGTGATCCTCTACTTAGAAGTCAACTTTCCAGCTACTTACTTCAGTCAAGAGGAATCCAAGCCACACCGGAACAGATCATCATCGGCAGCAGCACGCAGCAGCTTTTGATGCATTTGTCACTTTTTCTCAAAAAAGATTATTCTAGCATTGCAGTAGAAAATCCTGGCTATGACGGAGCTCGGGTAGTTTTTCAACTTCATGGTTATCACCTTTATCCCATAGAAGTCGGTGCAAAAGGACTTTCACTTGAACAGCTTGAAAAAACGGACTCCAAGCTTGTATACATCACTCCGTCCCACCAGTTTCCAACCGGTGTCACCATGCCTGTTCCAGAACGTCAGCAATTACTGAAATGGGCAGAAACACAGAATGGTTTTATTATAGAAGATGATTATGATAGTGAATTTCGCTACAAGCAACAACCGATTCCAGCCTTATTATCCTTACAGCCAAGTGCGCGTGTGATTTACGTTGGTACTTTTTCCAAAGCATTTATTCCTTCGATTCGTTTAAGTTATATGGTATTGCCCTCTTTCCTAATCAAACCTTATGTAAAGCTATTCTCCGGACTCGAACAAGGTACCTCGAGCATTCATCAGCGAACGATGGCACGCTTCATGGAACATGGGTTTTGGGATTCACATATTCGGAAAATGCGAACCACCTACAAACGGAAGATGCACATGCTTGTCACCTGCTTGCAGGATACATTCGGAGATAAGATCGAAATCATTGGTTCCCAATCAGGATTATATGTACTAATTAGATTTCGAGGACCAACAAAGGAAGAACAATTGATTCAACAAGCTCTTACACACGGAGTGAAAGTGTATCCTACATCCAATTACTATGTAACAAATCAACAGGGAACCGTACTTAAGTTTGGTTTTAGTAATCTATCAATTGAACAAATCCATTTAGGTGTGCAATTGCTAAAACAGGCTTGGAGATTTTAGGTATTTCTCCAAATATTTCCTCATTTAATAATAGTAGACCTTTTATAGAAATGAGGAAATTGCGATGTACAACCTCTATTGTCGAATGTACCAGTTCGCCTATAAAACTGCTGCTCCCTTTTTTGATTGGAGACAGCCTGAGCTTTTAGAAGGAGAAAACAGTCTGATCAAGCTTCCCCCACTCCTGAAACTGAAAGGAATTGGGAGCGTTTTAATTGTGACAGATAAAGGGATTACATCCATTAGTTTGCTTGATCGTTTACTTGCTGGGTTAGAAGGGAAAGAAATTGACTATGTTATTTATGACGAAACCGTACCTAATCCTACGATAGATAATATTGAAGAAGCCTTACAGTTATATAAAGACCATCAATGTCATGGGATTATCGGCTTTGGGGGTGGCTCTCCGATTGACTGTGCAAAAGGAGTGGCGGCTCGAGTCGCACGACCAGGTAAAACGATACCTGAAATGAAGGGACAGCTGAAAGTAAGAAAGCCGACTCCTCCACTCATTGCGGTACCAACGACTTCTGGTACAGGGAGCGAAGCAACGGTAGCTGCGGTCATTTCAAACAGTCAAACACACGAAAAATATGCCATTAATGACCATGTGTTGATTCCGGATCTGGCCGTTCTGGATCCGATGCTTACCGTCAAGCTTCCCCCTCATATAACCTCGACGACAGGAATGGATGCACTCACTCATGCGATCGAAGCATACATTGGCAGAAGCAATACAGAGGAAACCATTCAATGCAGCAGAGAGGCAGTTCAATTAATTTTTGAAAATCTATATGAGGCGTATTCGAATGGATCGAATATTGTGGCTCGTAAAAACATGCAAAAGGCGTCGTATTTGGCTGGGATTGCGTTCACACGTGCGTATGTTGGCTATGTTCACGCCATCGCACATACATTAGGCGGATTCTACTCAGTACCCCATGGCCTAGCGAATGCCATAATCCTCCCTTATGTGCTAGAGTATTATGGAGAGAGCGTGCATCAACCGTTAGCAGAATTAGCTGATTTGATCGGCATTACCACAGCAAAAGAAACGGACTCTCTTAAAGCCCAAAAATTTATTGAAGCGATTAAAAAACTAAACCGGGACATGAATATCCCAAATACATTCGATTGTCTACTGAATCAAGACCTTCCGATCATGGTGGATCGTGCGTTTCGTGAAGCAAATCCGCTATATCCAGTTCCAAAAATATTAGACAAACACGATTTGTTTAGATTATATGAAATGATTAAGGAATAATTAGGAGTTGCACATATGGAGAACTACCACTCACTCATATTAAAACAAAAAGCGTTTTTTCGTTCTGGAAAAACAAAAGAATTGTCCTATCGAATTCAGGCATTAGAAGCACTTCGGGAGGCCATTCGTAAAAATGAACAGTCCCTTTTTCACACCTTAAAAGAGGATTTAAATAAATCCGAATTTGAAGCGTACGCAACCGAAATTGGGGTCGTCCTTGAAGAAATTCGTTTTACTCTTAAGAAAATAAGCGACTGGGTCAAGCCAGAAAAAGTAAAAACACCTGTTAGCCATATTGGATCGACCAGCTATATTTACTCAGAGCCATACGGTGTCGCTCTCATTATTGCGCCATGGAATTATCCGTTTCAACTGGCGATTGCTCCACTTATGGGAGCCATTGCTGCGGGGAACTGTGCGATTTTAAAACCTTCGGAGTTAACACCTAAAACCTCTGCATTGTTAAGAAAAATTATTACTGAACTTTTTCCAGAAGAATATATTGCCGTAGTGGAAGGCGGTGTCGAAGCAAGTCAAGCACTTCTTGCAGAGGATGTTGACTACATTTTCTTTACCGGAAGCGTTCCTGTTGGGAAAGTCATTATGGAGGCGGCAGCCAAAAATCTGACACCCGTTACACTCGAGTTAGGAGGAAAAAGCCCTTGTATCGTCCATCACGATGCGAATTTAAAGCTCGCTGCCAAACGAATTGCGTGGGGGAAATTTATTAATGCTGGTCAAACCTGTGTAGCACCTGATTACTTGTATGTTCATGAGAGCATAAGAGATGAGTTTTTACAGGAATTTCAGTTGGCAACTCATGAGCTGTATGGGGAAAAAGCACTTAAAAATCCTGATTACACGCGTATCGTGAGCAAACGACATTTTGATCGATTGCTCCCCTTTTTGAATAATGGAGATACGTTCATGGGTGGTGCTTCAAATGAGGAAACACTCACGATTGAACCGACTGTTTTGACAGGAATCACATGGGATGATTCCATTATGCAGGATGAAATATTTGGTCCGATCCTACCTGTCCTTCCGTATCGTGAGATTTCAGAGGTTATTGATGGTATACATAAACACCCGAATCCTTTAGCACTTTATCTTTTCTCTGAGAATGAGAGCGTACAACAAGAGGTATTACATCATATTTCTTTCGGAGGTGGCTGTATCAATGATACCGTCTATCATCTCGCCTCTCCTTATCTGCCTTTTGGTGGAGTAGGTTCAAGCGGAATAGGTGCGTACCATGGAAAAGGAAGCTTTGATACGTTTTCTCATCGTAAAAGTGTTTTAAAGCAAACAACGAAATTTGATCTACCCTTCCGCTATCCGAATGTGAAGGATGGTTTGAAAAAATTAAAGTGGTTTCTGAAATAAAAGGAAAAAAGCCTTTACGCTTTTTGTGCGTAAAGGCTTCCCAAAATCGCATTATCAACCCGTTTGGCCGTACCCTTCTTGTTGTCCACTAGAAAAAAGTAGCTCATGAATAGAAACCAATCGGATATCAAACTTATAATTTCTATTGCGTATTTCTACCATTCCGTTCTTGTAATCGTGCATAATTATGTAATCTTGATTTCTATGTACGACCTTTGTTCCTTCCAAAGAACATCCCCTCCTAGTTGATAAAATGAGATTTCATAGATATATACCCTTTATACTATTTGTTAAACATTTATATAAAAATAAATCTACTATTTTATAAAAATTATCGGAATCACATCACTGTACCGGCTGTTTTCCTTGTGTTCACATTTTATTCAATAAGCTTTTAACACTTTGTGAACAACATCACAAACCTATGTTTTTCTATATAACCACGGTGTATATTATGAATATAGAAACACAAAAACATTTATTCGAAAGAAGGAATCATTTATGTTTAATCAATTATTAAGAGAAAACAAAATTGTTGCTGGTCTATTAACAGTTTTACGTGTATACCTCGGGTTTGCTTGGATGACCGCTGGCTGGGGAAAATTAACTAGTGGTGGCTTTGATGCTGCAGGATTTTTAAAAGGAGCAATCGCTAATCCGGTAGCAGGTCCAGATGGTGTTGTGTATGGTTGGTATGTATCTTTCCTAGAAGGCGTCGCATTACCAAATATTGATTTATTCAACTTCTTAGTACCTTGGGGAGAATTCTTAGTTGGTTTAGGTTTAATCCTTGGATGCTTCACTACTGCAGCTGCCTTTTTCGGAGTACTAATGAACTTTGCTTTCGTCCTTGCTGGAACCGTATCTCATAACCCAACTGATATTCTAATGGGCTTCGTTCTTATCGTAGCCGGTTACAACGCAGGAAGATTTGGTTTAGATTATTATGTACTGCCTATCATTCGCAAAGCATTTAACAAAAATACAAATCCACTTCATCAAGAAGCATAATCTGAAAATCCCTTACTCATTCGTAAGGGATTTTCTTATTTCCTCAGTTAGCTTAAAAACATTCGTTTTAGGTTCATAAAACCATTCATTATACCGGCATCTCTTCCCATTCTGTTCCGTTGATTCCTAATAGGTCTCATTCGTTTCATAAATATTTCGTCACACACTCGATGTGATCCATAGCGACGAAGACAGGCGTCATGCTTCATACAGAGTGCGTCTAGTTGATTGACGGGACGGCCTGGTCCACTACAGCCAGGACCACAATAACGATAACCTGGGTAACAAGGCACATAATCCCCTCCTTATTTTCATGTTACTCACAGTTTATGTATCTCCCCGTTCTTTTGTATAGAGGGATGTCCAACATAAAATAGGAGCCCTAAAATATTTTTAGGACTCCTTCCAATATTATATCTTAAACTTTCTAACGAGTTCCTGAAGGTTTTCGGCCATTTCTGATAGTGATTTGGCTGATAAGCTTACTTCTTCAAGAGACGCGAGTTGTTCCTCAGTGGACGCGGCCACATTTTCTGAAGAGGACGCGTTTTCCTTTGCGATTTCAGATAATTCATAAGATGTGTCTGTTACATTTTTGATTTCTGCTGTAATTTGTTCCGCTATTTGTGATACTTCTTCAATTTGAGGTGCCATGACTCTTACCCCATTTAAAATCTCGTCAAACTTCTCAATCGTTTTATTGGATACAAGTATTCCGTCTTGCACACTCTTTGTTGCGAGCTGCATCGTTTCTACCGATTTCTCGGTATCTTCTTGAATTGCTTGAATTAGTTCGGCTATTTTGCTTGCTGAGCTTTGAGATTGGTCAGCGAGTTTACGGACTTCATCAGCCACTACGGCAAAGCCTTTCCCTTGCTCACCTGCTCTTGCTGCTTCGATTGCAGCATTTAACGCTAACAAGTTCGTTTGATTAGAAATATCACTAATCACACCAATAATCTCATTTACTTGCTTCGAACGGTCGTAAAGTGATTTAATAATCACATCTGAACTTTCTACTTGCCTATGAATCTCGTTCATTTGGGCTACCGTATGTTGAACCGACTCTCCGCCTTCTTCAGCATGTTTCACCGCTTGTTGTGTGAGTGCATTTACTTGAATAAAGTTGGTTGTCATGGTTTCCATACCTTGACTAATTTCATTCATCGTACATACCGTTTTATCGATTCCGATTGTTTGACTTTCCGCACCACTTGCCACTTGTTGGATAGAGTATGCAACCTGTTTGGTAGCGATCGTTGTTTCATCAGATGATGCCGTTAATTCTTCTGCTGCAGCCGCTACTTGCTCTGTGTTCATATCCACTTGGGTAATGATTTCTTTTAGATTGTCAGTCATATTTTTGAATGAAACAGCCAACTCTGCAATCTCATCTTTGCCTTTAACTTCAATCTCGTGTGTTAGGTCCCCTTCGCTTATCGCCAATGTGCTGCCAACTAAACGACGAATTGGTTCTACAATGGAACGGATGATGAAGAACGTTACGACAGTACCGACTATTAGTGCAATCACCACGGTGATTAATGTTTTGTTAAAAATTGGTGAGGCACTATCTTTTATTTCACTAGTATACATCGTGCCACCGATTTTCCAGCCTGTAAGTTCATTTGTTGTAAAGCTCATCTTTTTATCTTGGGAGTCTAATTGATAGTCAAATTCTCCCTTGTTGTCCTTGTACATAAGCTGATAATGATCTTCTTCAGCTAAGGTTCCTGCTTCCACCGTAGGGTGATAGATCATATTCTTTTCTCTTCCAAGAAGAATCACATAGCCTTCATTTCCAATTTTAATTTTACTTGCTGACTGTGTAATATTCCCTATCATTAAGTTAATTCCGATAACACCACTGCCGTCATCTGTTGTTCTTGCTATAGTAATGACCATTCCACCTGAAGATGCTTCATACGGATCCGTTATGATTACCTGTCCTTTATTTGCCATAGCTTCTTGGTACCACGGACGTTGTCGAGGGTCATAATCTGCAGCTAATTCTTTTTTCGGATTTTGAATCATCAAACCATCAGTTGTCCCTAAATAAATACTTACTGTTTCAGGATGTAGATTTGAATATTGTTCTAATTTCTTTCGTAATTCGGGGCTATCTTCGCCGTTAACTAACGCAGATGTGACCGTTTTGGCAAAAAACTCCGCATCATGTACTTTTAAACTAATGGAACTTGTAATAAATGAGTCTAGTAACATAATACTTTCTATGGAAGTAGACATCATTTGTTTTTCGATTTCCTGCTTGGCACTTGAATACGCAAGCGTACCGATAATGGTTGATGGTAATAAAAGAATACCTAACGAAAACAATATAAGTTTCGTTCTTATTTTTAGTGATACAAATTTTTTCAGCAAGTTGAGCCCTCCAAGATGATCTATTTTAATAATGTCACTATGTATATCGGTTTAACTACTACAATTATTAGTTTAATTTTTATCCAAATTGTGAACAGGAGGTTCATGAAATGACACAGCCAAACAAACGATCTTATAACTATCCCCTAATGACAACCATCTTGTTCTGGTGTGGGTTAGTCGTGTTATGTAGTATGTATGTGACCATCCCTTTAACCACCGTCATGTCGGATACTTTTCACAAAAGTGTTACTCAAGTGGCTTGGCTCGCAAGTTCCTATTCCATTTGTTATGCAATTGGATGTTTACTCTACGGTCCATTTTCTGATCGTTATGGGCGAAAAATATTTTTTGTTACGAGCATTAGTCTTTTAACAGTGATCACTTTTGCTATAGGTTTTGTAGATAATTTTTACATTCTACTGATACTGAGAGGGTTACAAGGACTTATTTCTGCTGCCTTTGCTCCTATTTCTTTGGTGTATGCAGGTGAAATGTTTCCAGCAGAAAAAAGGTTAACCGCTGTTGGATTTGTTAGTTCAGGACTTTTAATGGCTGGAGTTGTGGGGCAAGTGTATAGTGGACTTGTAAATGAATTTTGGGGCTGGCAGGCTATATTTTTCTTGCTAGGAATTCTTTATTTCCTTACACTGATACTAATTATTGTCTTTTTACCAAAAGATGAGATGACGAGACCTCATGTACATATGCTTGAAGCTTTCAAAAAAATGACCTTATTAGGAAAACAAACACAGCTTCTACTGGCCTTTTGTATTACATTCTCCCTACTGTTATCATTAGTTGGTATGTATACGATTCTAGGAAGCTATCTGTCAAATCAGTTTGGTCTAACAGAAAAAGAAATCTTATATGTTCGTGCCGCTGGTATCATCGGAATGCTATTATCACTATTTGCCGGAAGACTGGCACAAAAACTAGGAACAACTTTGACTCTGAAAATAGGATTGGCTCTTGCTGCTGCCGGATTGTTTGGAATAGGAGTATGCCCATCCCTCCCATTAATTATTTTTGCCAGTGTCATTTTTGTATTAGGAATAGCGACAGCCAACCCGATTGTTATCTCCATTGTTAGCCAACTAGCCGGCCATGCCAGAGGCAGTGCCGTTTCATTCAATGCCTTTATTTTATTTGTTGGTGCGAGTACTGGACCCATTTTAGCATTGTCCTTAATAAATACTGGAGTTTACGTGCTATCCTTTAGTGTATTAGGCTGTATTTTATTGGTCAGTTTTTTCCTTTCCTTCTTTTTAAAATTGACCTCATCAGTACATGTGACGGTCACGCAAAGTACTTAACTTAATATTCGTTATATTTAAATTTTAACAATCATGAAAAGGAATGAGAACATGTTTTCAAAAAGTATTACCCATCAAGAAGACTTACAAAAAGCTTTTTCCATTAGAGAAAAGGTTTTTGTTGAGGAACAAGGTGTGCCACTAGAAGAAGAGTTTGATCAGTATGATACTTTAGAGGCAAATTGTGAACATATTTTAGTCTATTATCAAGAAGAGGCCGTAGGTACTGGACGCGTAAGATTTGTCGATCACTTTGGCAAATTAGAAAGAATTTGTATATTAGAAGATTACCGGAAATATGGACTAGGAAAAATAATTATTTCAGCACTGGAAGAGATCGCCCTTGAAAAAGGCATGACACACGCAAAATTGCACGGACAAACACAAGCGGAAGGCTTTTATAAAAAACTGGGCTATCACACCGCCTCCGATGTTTTTATGGAAGCAGACATTCCTCATGTTTTAATGATAAAAAATTTAACAAAATAATTACTTTCAACAAGGAAAAAGCGTATTGCAGTGGTCTAAGCAATACGCTTTCTTATTGACGAGGGGCGAATAAGATAATGGAAGCACCTAGTAAGCAGATTGCAGCGCCTACCCAATCATATAAATCAGGTGTTTTTTTATCCACTCCCCATCCCCACAAAACGGAAAGGACGATAAACACACCTCCATAAGCGGCGTAGACTCTTCCAAAGGACGGGAAAGATTGAAATGCGGCAATCACACCATAAAGAGCTAATGCGATTCCACCAGCTATCCCCCAATACGCAGGTTTCCCCTCTCGTAGCCAAAGCCAGATTAAGTAGCCACCGCCTATTTCAGCTACTCCTGCACATATAAACAAAATGATTGCACTGATGATTGAAACCACTTCCTGTTATCAAGTTAAGAATTAAAAGCAAGTTTAATTGATAATAGTATATCAATTACAACTACGTATTAATAAACACTATGTTTTACTTGTAGTCATTTATGGTTCATTAATCCCTATTAAGTTGAATATAAAGTTATAAAAATAAACTAATAACACTTCTCCCCCTAAATTCATGGTCCCTCGAGTCATAACCACCTCTTTATGACTCCTGTACCTTTAGTTTAGTGAGATTTGGTGTCATAAAATACTTTTTATGACACCTAAACCCTAATTTCAGGAACTATTAAGCTATAAAAACTTTGATACAGGATAAAACTACTCTACCGGAACATACCCCGATCTCTCAACAATTTCCTGCCCCTGCTCTGATTGTATCCATTGAATAAAGTCTCCAAGATGAGGGTTTTGGCTGTTACCTGTAATAGCGAAGAAATTGGCGACAATTGGATACGTTTCGTTCTTAATATTTTCTTTTGTTGGCAGCACTCCATTAACGGCAATATTCTTTATTTTCCCATTCTGCACCATCTCCTCAGAAAAATGTCTGAAAGAGTAACCGATAGCGTTCGGACGGTTTTGATAATTACTCGTTTCCCGAATGATGCCTCCCATACCTGAGACGATATCCTTTGATGGCGGATCCATGATGGGCGTGTCCCCCATAAAATTGATTAACGCTGATTGACTGCCACTTCCTTCTGGCCGTTGGAAGGCTCGGATTTCTTCGTCTTTCCCTCCTACTTCCTTCCAATTGGTGATTTCTCCTGCATAAATTCCTCGAATCTCCTCAACAGATAGCTCTTCCACTGGATTGTCTTTGTGAACGAAAAACACAAATGCTTCTCTTCCAATCGGTGTTAGAGTTAGTTCTACTCCTTGAAGTCTAGCATATTCCATTTGTTCCTCAGACGGGTGAGCCATAAAAACCATATCAACCTTATCATTAACTAAACGCTCGAACGCATAACTCGTTTGAGTTGAAACAACTTCACTTTCATCTAATGAATAATCTTTTTCCGGGTAAACGGCTTGAACAAATCCCGCATAAACCGGATAAAGAGCTGTCGCCCCATCAAGTGTTGGAAGATTTTCCTCAATTTGAAACGTGGAAGCTTCATCTAACGTTACAACCTTTGAATTTTCAACAAACGGAAGAAATTGAGATAAATCTACATCTTGCGTACTTACCACTTCCAGACTTTTTAAATAATATTGATATCCTTCAAAACCGCTCATCGCACATATAGCCAGAGCCAGAAATCCGATTGAGATTCGTTTTACTACCTTTTTCTTCAATTGATCATAAATACCGAGTATCGAGATAACGATCAAACCAAGTACCACAATCGGTGTAAAAATAGGATAAAATTCAGAAGATCTTGAAATTGTTAGAATAATGGTTCCATAGAATCCAATAAATCCAAAAACGAATACAACTACAATCGCTCCAAATAACCTCATAATTCCCTCCAGATTAACAAATAGTGTATTTTTACACTTATTATAACTATATTTCCAATTAAGGGGAAGTGAATTTGGAAAATTTTATAAAAAAATTAAAGACCTTCCAACTAATTGCTGTTGGAAGGTCTTTTACTCCACAATTTTCTTTCTTAAAAGAACTTTAATCTCCTCTGCTGGAAGTGGCTTACTAAAGAAATATCCTTGTGCTAAAAAACAGTTATTTTCTTTTAAGAAGGACATTTGTTGTTCATGTTCTACTCCTTCAGCAATGACTTGAAAACGTAACCGATTGCCAAGCTCGATAATCGTTTTTACAATCTCTTCTCCGTCTTTATTCTGATTGATTTCATCAATGAACGATTTATCAATTTTCAATTTATGAATCGGAAAATGTCTTAAGTAGTTCAGAGAAGAATACCCTGTCCCAAAGTCATCTATTGCAAAATTTACACCTATTTCTTTAATTTCTTTCATAATGCTTAACGCCTGATCAACATTGCTAGTTACACTTTCGGTAATTTCCAGTTCGAGATATTTCGGGGGTAGGTCCGACTCCTCTAGTATCTGATTGACAGAAGCAACAAAGTTTTTCTCTCGAAATTGTAAGGGAGACACATTTACGGCTACACTATCAATCGGTAAACCCATGTCAATCCATTGCTTACACTGAGTACATGCCGTTTTTAATACCCACTTTCCAATCGAGAAAATGAGGCCTGTCTCTTCAGCAAGTGGAATGAATTCTGCAGGAGAGATAAAACCATAATCAGGGTGCTTCCATCGAATCAATGCTTCTAATCCTATGATTTGATTAGATACAAGGTCTACCTGAGGCTGATAATGAAGGCTCAATTCATTATTGGTAATAGCATTTCGCAGCCCAGTTTCTAATTCCATTCTCCATCGATGACTAAGATTCAGAGAAGATGTGTAATATTGATAATTATTTTTTCCATTTTCCTTTGCATTGTACATAGCAATATCCGAATTTTGGATAAGTGCCTCTACATTTTCTCCATCCTTTGGATAAATACTTATTCCGATACTTGTTGATATGAACATTTGTCGGTCTTTAATGACAAAGGGAGAAGCTAACATAAAGATGATTTTTTCTGCTGTTTCAGACACTTTTGACCGTTTATCCGTTTCAAGGACAATAATAAATTCGTCTCCTCCATAACGGAAGATTTTCCCTTCCTCACCAATAGAGTTCGTTAGTCTGGTAGAAACTTTCTGCAATAATAGATCCCCAAAACTATGTCCATACGTATCATTGATCATCTTAAACCGGTCTAAATCCAAAAACATAACAGCAAAGGTTTGCCCTCTCTTTTCGTTTCTTGTTACCGCTTCGCTTAAATGCTCATAAAGAAGATTGCGGTTGGCGATTCCGGTTAATGAATCATAGTATGCTAATAATTCAACTTGTTCCTCTGCCTTTTTTCGCTTCGAAATATCTCTTATGATGACCTGAACGGCTTCTTCCCCTTCATATGTCGTTATAAATGCCATAATATCTGTAAAAATTACTGTTCCATCTAGTTTAAGGATACGATATTCACTAATTTCCGATATGCCCTTTCTCACTTGTTTCATTTTTTCAATAGCCTGGTTTATATCCTCAGGATATATAAAATCTAGGACATCTCTCCCGATGACTTGCTCAGAGTTATGAGCTCCAATTAACTCTACGCCTGCTTGATTCACATAAATGATTTCTCTATTTATATGAATCAATGTTGTTTCAGGAGAAAATTCTACTAGTTTCCGGTACCGTTCTTCACTTTCTAATAAATCTCTTTCGGCTCTATCACGTTCGGTAATGTCTTGAACAATAACGATATAACGGCCTGTATCCTTTTCGTCAGCGATGGACACACCTTTTCCTGCAAGAAGAATGGTTCTACCACTTTTGTTCTTTATTTTAAATTTTATTGGTACATTTTGATTTTTTTGTATATAGCTGTACCTTAATTTTGTTATCTCTTCTTGGCTGAATATTTCTTTTACTGTTTTTCCTATGTAATCCTGTGGGTGATAGCCAACAATAGATTGGAACGATGGAGAAATGTACTCCAATTTACCCTTCCTATCAATCACCAATATTAAATCAGAAGCATTTTCAACAATTAGCCTGTAATATCGCTCATCTTTAATAATATCTTTAATCATTTTTTTCAATAAATTATAAAAAACAAAACCGCTTAAAATGATAAAAACCAAGCCTTTTGACGTATTCATCCATTCAGGAATATAACTTAGGTTCCTTGTGAAAATATAATCGGATAATGAAACCCACAAGGAGCTTATGGTGATATACAAAATGACAAAGTGTAATGCTGCTTTCTTTGCTACTCCCCAATCCTTCCACATGCAGACACCATTTCCCTTCACAAAACCACAACGTATATTTTCTATTATTTGTATTATCTATTTAATAATGCAAAAAACTGGATAGACCTATATAAGGTCCATCCAGCTATAAATTACTTCATCAAAGATTCTGTAAGTTCACTTAATACATTAGCTTCCTCTTCTGTAAACGCTTTGCCACTCTGTGCTTTTACTTGGTTCATAAATGCTTGAAGCTGACCGTTATGAGCAGAGGTGTTTCCTTTTGCTTCTGATTGTTTAGCAGCCATTAATTTTGATTCAAAGGAGTTTAGGTCTTCCGTGCTGCCATTCGCTGTTAGGAATTGACCGGTCAAGCTTGTTAATCGATCATAATCAACAATCACCACAATGTTGATGGATTGATTCGAACGATTTCCAGCTACATCCACTGCTTCTGCAGAGAACGAATAAGAACCTAGTCCAAGCTCATAGGCAGGTTTTGAGATTTTTACATCAGTAAAAGTATCGACTCCTGATAAAGCGTCTTCTGCTTTAGAAGTGATTTCTACCATTTCGTCTACTCCAATTTCGGCTCCGTCCTCAACAGAGAATGTAATGTCTGGACCTGTTTGATCAAGGTTAATCTTAATGGTCTTCTTATCTTCCACATTGCCAGCCTTATCCTTGCTCCAATAGCTAAGAATATGCTTTCCGTCTGTTTCAATAGTTGCTGTGTTCCCTACTTGTGCTTCACCGTCATTGATCGAATAGTATGTGGCTTCCACACCTGATTTGTTATCCTCGGACGTGAACTGTACTGTAACTGGTTTGTTATACCATTCATTTGTTGTGGTCCCTTCCACTTCTGCCGTGGTTTCAGGTGCGATCTTATCCGCTACTTCCACAATACTAATGCTTGGTGCTGGTGGAGTCTTCATTCCATCACCAAGGAAAAAGCTTGTGTGAGGAGGCTGATTGTAACCAACATTCTGCCATGCCACAGATAATCGATATTGTGGATCATGCATAAGCGTGAAAATTCGATGATTCGTTTTTTCCGTTGTCATATACACTCGTAAGGCACTACTGTCATCTGTTCGCCAGATGATTTCTTCACGCCAGTCACCAAATAAATCGGCTTGAAGGGTTGGATTTCCTTTTGTACTGTTATTGGACTGAGTTCCTTCAGCAGTTAACAAATTGACTAATTTATTTTCTTTGTAATCCCATTTATCAATCGTTCCTACGCCTGTCGAAGTTTCCTGATTCCAGCTATGGTCCGCTAATTCACGAAGTAGATCTCCATCCCACCAGATCGCAAAGTTCGAGCTTGGGATATTGTCAGAGATCTTCTCCCCTGTAGATGTATGAAGTCCACCTTCTCTACTATTCCATGCACCGGAAATCGCCCATGCTTCTGTACCGCTGTGTCTAGGATCAATATCGGCAGCAAGTCCTCTACCTGTATCCTGACCTGTTTTAACACCCCAGAGGATTTCTCCTGTTTCAGCATCACGCATATCATAGCCGTACGGGCCGTCTTTATGTTCTTGTACAGCAAATGCTTCAAGACCTGGTCGATCAGGGATTAAATCGCTGACATGTAGCGCATCACCATGCCCTAACCCTGTATTGTATAAGCCTTTACCGTCATCATCGATAACAATTTGACCGTAGACTATTTCATCTTTACCATCTCGGTCCACATCATTGACACTCAGGCTATGATACCCTTGACCAACATAGTTTCGATACTCTTCTTGATTTGTATCAAACGTCCATTGCTTAGTTAATTTTCCGTCTTTAAAGCTGTACGCGGAGAGAACCGTTCTTGTATAATAACCTCTTGCCATCACAATGCTTGGTGTTTCACCATCTAAATAGGCAACAGCTGCAAGGAAACGGTCCACACGGTTACCGTAACTATCTCCCCAAGAAGCCACATCTCCACGAGGTGGTTCATATTCTGTTGTAACAAGTGCCTTCCCTGTTTGCCCTTCAAATACGGTTAAATATTCCGAACCTTGAAGCACATATCCTGTGCTATTTCTGTGGTCAGCATCTGCTCTTCCAATCACATTGCCAACGCCATCAATCGTTCCATCCGCTGTTTTAAAAGCAATTTCAGCCTTACTGTCACCATCAAAGTCATACACTAAAAATGGTGAGTAGTGAGCACCTGCACGGATGTTTTTGCCCAGATCAATTCTCCAAAGTAGCGTTCCATCCAGTTTATAAGCATCCATGTACACATTGCCTGTATAGCCAGCTTGAGAATTATCCTTCGAGTTGGTTGGATCCCACTTTAGAACCAACTCATATTCGCCATCACCATCTAAGTCACCTACACTTGCATCATTTGCACGATACGAATACGGATCTCCAAGTGGTGTTACACCATCTGCTGGTTTTTTCAGAGGAATATCAAAATAGTTATTGCTCCATACTTTGATGTTTCCAGCTACTTTCTTTTCTTTTCCATCAATAACCGATCGGATTTCGTACTTTGAATCGACCGTTCCGTCTTTATCAACCACATTCGTACTAGTCGAAATTGGCTCTTTCGTAATTTTCTTTCCATCTCTGTATACGTTAAAGCTGATCTCTTCTGGATCTGTGCCGAGCATTCTCCAGCTAACAAGAACACCGTCCTCTGTTTTCACGGCTGCCGGAGCACGATCTAAATCTTCCATTTGTCTTTTTAGCTTTGTAACAGCTGGTGTCTCAATGCTTTCAGATAGCTTAGACACTCCACCTGCGTTTACTGCTGCTACTTTATAAAAATAAGGGATGGTTGTTAACACCGTCTCATCTTTAAAAGAATTCTGTTTTGTCTTACCAATAAATTCAAACGTGCCATCTTGTTTCTTTGAACGATAAACATTATAAGAAACCGCACCGTCTGATTGATCCCAGCTAATAGTAAGATCGTTTTTATTCACTTCCCCTACCTTTAGGTTGGCAGGAGCATGTGGCACAGGTTGATTCGGATCAATCATTGACACTTTTAATGGCGTCGAAGGAACCGTTTCCACATTCGCATGATCCACTGTTGTCACTGTGTAGTGATACTCCATTCCAACATCCACTGATTGATCAGTATACGTATTCGTGTTGGAGCTTCCTAATTTTACATAGTCAGCTGCCCCTTCTGTTTTTCGATAAATACTATATTCCTTCGCTTCTTCAACTGTATTCCAAGTGAGTGACACTGAAGGTTGCTCTGGATCAAGGGAAAGTTCGGATACCTTCACTCCTGATGGTGCAGCCAGAATCGGAGTGATTTCAAGTCCATTCACAATTCCTGTTGAACCAGCAAACGAAAAGTTCATTTGGCCGTCTTTAACCGACACTTCAGGCACAATTTTTGTAGTGTAGTTATTTCTAGACGCAGAGATTGATCCATAATCTTGACCTTCTACCGCTAGAGTTGTTCTAGCACTACCTAGCATATCTCCAACATAGACTTTCACAGAGTAAAGTCCATTCGGCACATCCACATTAAATTTCCACCCAACATTAAAATACCCTAGCCAGTCACGAATGAGATCACCGCCTGATGAGCGGTCTCTACCAATCATTCCAGTAGAATCAACAATCCCGTATCCTCTTTCTGGTGTATAAAGGGTAGAAAGGTTAACTCCTGTATATCCTTCGGCAATTACACTTCCAGCAAGACCAAAATCGTACTTCATTGTAGCCGATTTTGTCTTTATGTCTACGCTTTCGGATCTTTCTGACTCACCTTTTCCATTGACAGCAGAAACAACTACTTGATATGTTTTTCCTTCTTCCATCCCAGAAATATTTAAGCTTGATAGAGTAGAAGTTCCAACTAGAAAATAGTCACTATCACCAGCCAGTCTTCTATAAACCTTATAAATATCAGCACCTTCTACTTTATCCCATGTGATTTTCGCTCCCGCATTACTAATGCTGCTAGCGGTTACCCCAGTTGGTTTTTGTGGAACTTCAGCAGGCGGTGCAATGTCTTGGACATACGATGACAATGGAAGATTTAATTCTTTGATTCCACCAGAGACAAGTCGTGCAAGCTGAATGGCCCCGTACTCTTGAAAATGCGTATTATCCTGTGAGCCATTTGGGAATGCTTGATAGATGCCAGGTTCCGTATGTAGGAATACTGATAATGTTCCCTCCGGTCCAATTGAATCATAGTAAGCCACACTTAATGTACTCAAATCTACTAAAGCAACTTCCAATTCCTCTGCAACTTCTTTCATTCCTTGTACATACTCCGGAAAGCTTACATTAAATTTCCCTGTTTGTGCATTAAAATCACGACGGCCTACAGGCGTGATAAGAATTGGAGTCGCTCCACGCTGACGAGCTCCGTTAATATACGTTTTTAAATAGTTTTTATAATCAGGAACCGATGCATAGCGCTCTGGAATACTGATGGTTGCATCGTTGTGTCCAAATTGAACAAGGAAATAATCATCTGGTTTTATTTCCTGAAAGATGGTGTCCAATCTTCCTTCGTTAATAAAAGATTTCGTACTTCTACCTCCGATGGCATGGTTTTTGAACGTCACATCGCTGCTAAAAAAGCGGGAAATCATCTGTCCCCAACCAGCTTCAGGCTTCCAATATTCGTCATAGGTTTGAACCGTTGAATCACCTGCAATGTAGACAGTTGGTACCTCTGCTGCTGTTCGTTTTGGTAGCTTGGAAATAACCATTGCATTTATTTTTGGGTTATCCCCCGTAAGTTCAAAGCTTATTTGGTTATCAACCAATGCAAGGTTAAAGGTACGCTCAATATACTCACCTTTTGCCACGCTCGTATTTTGCACCTTTTGAATATTTTCAGCTTTTACACCCACACTTGTTGCCTCCTCAGAATCTCCAGCAATAACCGTAATGCTGTAGTCTCCTGGCTCGAGGTCCACTTGAAAGGAGGTTCCAATCGCTGAAATAAAATCAGACTTTAATTCATCCGATGTGTTTCGATTCGTTGCGGTTACTTTCGTGACATCTGAAAACCCGAACGTTAATTCCGTTGTATAAGCCGTTTCAGGCGTCACCTGAGTATAACCGCTCAATGTGGGACTGTCCTTCGTACCAAAATCAAATTTCTTCACAATCGATGAATCCTCTTCAGCGGCACTGGTTCCTTGAGGATTAAAAGGAAAACTGCAAATCACCATTAACACACTTAAAACAATAGAAATAATTCCTTTTCCCTTACGCTTTGTAATCAATAAGCTTCCTCCTTCATTTTTCTTATTGATTCTGTCAATCTAGGATGGTTATTTTTCACCTCCACACCAATCTGAAATCGCTTACACGTAGAATTGTATTTATTTTCAGAAAATTATTGTAGCGAAAAAACAGTTCTCTTTGTTTAAAAAACAGATTTCCACATCTTAACCAATAAAAAAGGTAGGTTACAGAAATGTAAAATATACATTTCATTTTATTTGTTCTTCTTGCGAACCTATATGACTGCATTTACCCAATATCGATTGTAAATACTATATGTGGAGGTGAAAATATTGAGTAAAAAGACTGGTAAAAAGATTCATTTTATCCTACTACTAATTGTTTTTGCTGTGTTAATTTGGTCTGCCATTAAACCTATTGGATATGGAATATGGACAATGGAGGTACTCCCTGCGGTTCTTGGTCTCCTTGTTGTGATAGCTATCTATAAAAAATTTCAACTCACGACCCTTTCCTATTTAATCATTGCTATTCTATCCATTTACACGTTTATAGGAGGTCACTATACCTACTCTGAAGTCCCCCTTTTTAATTGGATAAAAGATGATTTTCATTTTGAGAGGAATCACTATGATCGGTTCGGTCATTTCCTTAAGGGACTTTTGATCATTGTTATTAGAGAACTCTTACTCCGAACTTCACCACTATCAAAAGGAAAATGGCTAACTTTTCTAACCTTAAGTGTAGCCCTTGCTATAGCGGCCTTATATGAAATCATTGAATGGCTCGTTTCAGTCATCACGCATGGTGGAAAAGCATCGAAGGATTTTTTAGGTACTCAAGGTGATATATGGGATTCGCAGTGGGATATGTCTCTTACCCTTGCAGGCTCAATCGTTGCTTTGGTTCTCCTTACTAGTATCCATAACAAATACTTGAGGAAAAAGTCGGATGGGTAAATACTCATCTATTTTTTTCCTTTGGTTAAACTATCTAAAGTAAGGAGGACATGAGATGAAGAATAAATTAGAGATGAATATCTTGAAAACTTTACTAGTCATCAGTCTGGGATTGTTCATTAATTTAATAAGAAAACCCCCGATTAAAGATTGGTTACTGGTATTTTTAATTAAGAGTTATTTCGCAACCTTTATTGATAATCTACTTGTAAGAAAAGGATTTCTAAAATATCCGGTGAATCTAATCAGCGGGTTTGATATCAGTGTTTTATTTAGTTATATTCTATTTCCGATTTCATGCGTGTATTTTAACCAAATCACGAAGTCTTCTAGCGTATTTGACATAATAAAAAAATGCCTTTATTTTAGTGTTCCATCCGCCATAGTTGAACACTTTCTTGAAAGAAATACAAAATTAATATCCTATAAAAAATCTTGGAATTCTTTTTATAGTTTTCTGTCTATCGCCTTTAGTTTTCTTATTGTTCGCGGGTTAATGGGGATGATTAGAAATTTATCTAGATCTCAAACGCCTCATGAAAAACTTTAAAATAATTTTAATACTCTTGGAAAAGGAGAAGATATTTATGAAAAAATACTTACTAATCATCATCGTCGTGTTGATGGCCCTTTCTACTTCCTTATTTAGTTCTGAGGTGATAGCAAAGGGAACTGAGAGCAGGCAGAATCAGTGTTATAGTCCTGCATCAGTTAAATTAAAAGAAGATTTACGGAGACTCTGGATTGACCATACAATATGGACAAGAGACTATATAAAAAGTGCCGTAGATAACCTTGAGGATAAGGATAAGGTACTAGCTAGGCTATTGAAAAATCAACAAGATATAGGAAATAGTATAAAACCCTATTATGGGGAGGAAGCAGGAAATAAGCTCGCTGAATTGCTAACAGATCACATTGTCATCGCAGGGAAAATAGTAGACGCAGTAAAGAGCGGGAATGAAACAAATACTAAGAAATACAACGCAGAGTGGTATAAAAACGCAGATGATATTGCCGAGTTTTTAAGTAAAGCAAATCCTAATTGGTCTGTTAAAGAGTTAAGAGATATGTTGTATATGCATTTGAAATTAGTTGCTGATACACTTCAGGCAAGAATGAATAAAAATTGGGATGCTGACATTATTGCTTTTGATAAAGGAGAAGATCATATCATTAAAATGGCTGATGCACTAACTGAAGGCATCATAAAGCAGTTCCCAGATAAGTTTTAACCAAAATCGAGAGGTTTAGGATTACTAAACCTCTTTTTTCATGTGTTTAATAACAGCGACCACTGCATAGTCCAACCGTGATGATGTCTGATTATGTTTAAATACAGAGCAATCTTTGCCCTCGATTTGAAAAAAATTATAGGGTAACAACAATATAAACAGCTGTTCCCCACATGACGATTGCTGAGATTTTATTTAAAACCAATAAGAAGCGACCTGATTGATCAAGCCTTCCTGTCATTCTTCCGACAATTCCTAAGCTAAGGAACCACAACCATGAGACAAGTATACACGAAATGGCAAATGCTATTTTTTCCACACCTAAATAGGCTAAGGAGCTTGTTCCAATCACTCCAATTGTATCTAAAATAGCATGAGGATTTAGTAAAGATACCGACATAGCAAAAATAACTTGTTTTTTCGGAGAAAACGATATTCTACTCTCTCCTTCATTCATAGCTGCTTTACTATTCCAAGTAACAAATCCCATATAAATGAGAAATATAATGCCTGCAATAAGTAAAATCATTCTTAGCCAATCATAGTCCAGAACCACAACGGATACTCCTAAGACGGCTAAAGAAATAAGTAACGTATCACAAATTGCGGCAGTAATAATGACTGGTAACGCCCCTAAAAATCGAGGCTGTGTGGCCCCTTGGTTAAATACAAAAACATTTTGAACACCTAAAGGCAAGATTAATCCAAATGCTAAAATAAAACCATGAATAATTGCTTCAAACATGAAAACTCCTCCTGCTGCTATTTCTTATAGTTTATAAGAAATAGTTGGAAGAGTCTCTACTAAATGGAAAAGTCGAATTCCTAGAATTAAGGAATTCGACTTTTCCATTTTTACTTATTCACATTCTTCAATGCCTTCAACGCTTTTCTTTCCAACCCATTTTCAGACGAAAATTCTACATCCGCTTTAGGTAAAGCATTTTTATTATTCTTAAATTGCTTATCCTTATTTTTCGCCATCTTGTCACCTTCCTTATCTTTGATTGGGAATACGGTTTTAGTTTACTTATTTTTTCCGTACGTATTCTCCTTTGAATAGAAGTGTAAATTTTGTATAAAATATCTTTGTTTAAAGGGAGGTGTTACTATGCCAAATCGTAATGATAACAAGACAAGAAAGATTGAGTCTGAGAGTGCAAAGCGAGGAATGTCGCAAGAGGAATATGCTGCAGAATTAACAAGTAATAAAATGAAGAGCCAGCAGAAAAAGCAAAAGTAACACAAAAAGGCAGGATTTGGTTTCCTGCCTTTTTGCATTATTACAATTTATTAAGCTTAAAATACTTTTAGATTTTCTCTTTCACCCATAAACCGTCGCGCGTACAATAAGCAAATAATTTCCCACGAGTTATTCTTGGTATTCGTATTTCTGCATTTTGTTCTGGATATAATTTTACGAACAAGACTCTATCAAAAGAAACACAGGCAAGAAAGGAAATATAATGGTCCTTGCTCATTTCGTGTTGAATGGTAATGTAATAATCATTTTCAATTTCTTCTATCTTTAACTCATGTGCTTCATCTTCAGGTCTGGCCACTAATGGCTCTATTTTTCTGCCGCAACACGAAACTTCCAATTGTCCTGTACTGTTCATAACGTTCGCGCAATTAGAACACACATAAAATTTAATATGTTTCATATTTCCGACGTTTGGCAAGCTCGGATTTAAATCACCAGTTAATATATTTTCAATTTTTACACCGAAAAGATTTGATAAATCTTCTAGCAATGACACATCCGGGCAACCTAATCCACGCTCCCACTTCGAGATGGTTTTGTCACTAATATTTAAGGCATCAGCAACCTCTTTTTGAGTCATTTCTTTTTCTGTGCGAAGGGTTAATATCAACCTTCCTACTTTTGTACAATCCATTTGATTCACCTCATCTATAAGAATAATTTCAAGCAGAAGAGATATCAATAAACGCTCCGTAGAGTAAAGATCTCCCAATTAATAACATCATTATTTCGAATGGACTTCAATGTAAGCGTGATATAATGTTAGAATACTATACATACAAATACTGGGGTCTTTTCTATGAAATGTTTCTCTACTAAATCCTTGCTTGTGTTTATCTTCGGTCTTTTCGCTTTTATGTATCATCAGCAAATTACTTATGCTTCAAATAGTATTATTGTTATTCCCTCACAGATAAAAGAATTAAATGTGTCAGATATGTTAACTGTTTTTATTGATCAAGAACACTTATCTGAACAAGACATACTAGGTAAACAAAACAAGTTTATTCCGATCGATCAGGCGAAAGTATCCGGGGATATGTCAGATGCCACTTATTGGTTAAAGCTAACCATATCTAGTTCTTCTGCTTTCAATAAAGATCTTTTATTAGAATTGAAAAAACCACATTTAAGCACTGTAACTTTATATTCCTTGGAAAATAAAAAGCTTATGGAAGAAGAAACGATCGGATATAGCCTACCTTATGATAATAGAACGATTAAACATCATAATCTTGTCTTTCCACTTCGTTTATAACCTGAGACGTCTTCAACCTATTTACTCAAAATACAATCAGATAGCTTTTTTCAAGCTCCTGTATCTATTTGGGATCCGAATGCTTTTTCTGCCAGTAATTATGAAATGCAAACACTTCATGGTATTTTCTACGGAATCATGTTGGCCATGATTATTTACAATAGCTTTTTATTTCTCTCTTTAAGAGAAAAAAGTTATTTGTATTATATTTTATTCATTATTGGATTTACCCTGATGCAGTCTATCTGGGATGGATTTGCCTTTCAATGGCTTTGGGGAGATTATCCATGGTGGGCGATGAGGTCGAATTCCTTTTTTATCGTTTGGACATCGCTATTCTCTTTGCAGTTTGCGAAGCACTTTCTTATGCTAAAAACGGACGCACCATTATTATACAAAGTAGTTTCTACTTTTATTATTTTTTGTGCCGTAGCCCTCGTACTTCCTTTTGTACTTAACATTAGAACGGCAACGATGGTTAGTACGATTCTAGCGAGCATAGCGATTATTTTCATTTTGGCAATTGCTTTGAAAGTTAGATTCACTTCTAGAGAATCAAAATATTTCGTTGCTGCATGGTCTCTTTTACTCGTGGGTGTTTTATTAAATATTTGTGCTGCTTATCAGCTTTTACCTTTAAATGCAGTTACGTTGTATGCACCAAAAATAGGGATTTTAGTAGAAGTAATGGTCCTTTCACTAGGGTTAGCTGATAAAATAAAACGCATTACTTTAGAAAAAGAACAAGAAACTAGAAACGTTCAAACTTTTAAGCAATCAGCCATGTATGACCATTTAACCAACTTACTAAATCGTAAGTATTTTTTAGAATCATCCCAAGAAACACTGTCTCTTGCCAAAGGATCCAATCAACAAGTATCACTAATGTTAATAGATATTGATCACTTTAAAAATATTAATGATACGTATGGTCATACCATTGGAGATCAAGCCATTGTATTTGTTGCTAATCAAATTCAAAAAGTTTGTAATAACTGCGGGATCGTCGGTCGATACGGTGGAGAGGAATTTATTGTCTTTTTAAACCAATTAGATCTTCATAGCGCTTCACAAATCGCTGAGGAACTAATTGAGCTTCATCGTAGAGTTCCTTTTATGTTAGAAAACGGTCATTCCATATATTTAACGCTTAGTATCGGTTTATGTAGCAATGATTTTCAAGAGTATAAGAATGTGAATGAAATGATTTTACATGCTGATCATTCGCTGTATTATGCAAAGAATAACGGTAGAGATCAAGTGGCTATTTATGGGTAGAAACTATATGTACGCAAGAGGGATAATCCCCTCTTGCTATTTTTTATTTTGCAAATCTATGATTTCCAATCGTAATCGTTGTTTCACGTGAGAACACCCAGTTACTTGCCGCTGTTTGTGGATTATAAAAGTATAATGAACCTTGTCCCTGTCCTTGGAACGCTAACGCCTCATCAACTGCACGTTTTGATTCTTCATCTGCCGCTTGGTTAATGGTTCCATTTTGAACCGGTGTAAACGCATAATAACCTTGGTCGATTTGATAAACAACCTCACTTACTGTGTTTGGAAAATCTGGGTGGTTCACACGATTTAAAATAACTGTCGCAACAGCTACTTTCCCCGCATAAGATTCCCCTTTTGCTTCCGCACTTACGAGCCTAGCTAATAGATCCTTATCAGCTGCTGATAAAGTAGTTGCCGGAATCACTAGCTTTTCACCTGGATATAAAAGTGATGTCGTTTTGTTATTTTGCTTCATTAACTTAAGAACAGATACACCATACTTAGAACCAATATTCCAGAACGTGTCTCCTTTTTGTACCACATGTGTTTGAGTAGCAGCACCTGCTGCTGTTCCGAATCCAACTAATGTAAATGATAGAGTAGAGATGACTAGTAATTTTTTTAGCATTTTCATAGCTTATACCTCCAATTGCTGTTTTCTCGAACAACTAGTAGATTACCAGATGTAACATACCGTTTCATGAACCAAATTTTCCCTACAACTAGTTATTTTTTCCAACAACAATGGTATCAACGGTTCACAAGCTTTGAAAAGGGTCAAATTTCCAGCATATTTTTATCATTTTTTTCTTGTTTAGTGTGATATTACAAACATATTACTGAATTATGACAAGCTTTTTTGTAAAAAAACACCTGATCCACTCCATTTTGACCTCAAATTTACCTCCAAAAATAAAAAAAGTAGAGCCGACTGACTCTACCTAATTGATATCCTTTAATACCTTCATGATCGCTGCCCAATCTAAGTCTCCCCAGCCTTTTTCAATCGCATAACTGTAGTGAGATTGCGCGAGGGTTGCAATTGGCAACTCCGTTGATACCTCATTTGCTGCATCAATCATTAAATTCACATCCTTTAACCCTAGCTTCAGCTTAAAGCCAGCAGGATCAAACTGTTCATTTACAATCATTTTTCCATATGTATTATAAACTGGTGATGCAAACAGAGAATTAATAATTTCTAAAAACTGCTTTGGTTCAACTCCGTGCTTCTCCACCATAACCAATATTTCTGATAAGGATTCTAACATGGACACAAGTAAGAAGTTATTTCCCAGCTTAGCCACATTCGATAAATACGCTTGATCACCAACAGTGAAAACATCTTGTCCTAACATTTGCAGGATAGGCAATACTTTCTTCCTAGCCTCTTCTGGACCGGCAACAATAAAGCGTAAAGCAGCGGCTGCAGCTGCCTCAGGACGACCTAAAACGGTGGAAGAAACAAAATGTTGACGGGCATGTTCATGATCAGCCGATAGTTTCTTTGCCAAATGCACGCTGATGGTACTGATAGACACATGAATGCCGCCTGGTTGTAACCCTTCAAGTATTCCTTCATCACCAAACACGACGTTCTCCACAGCTGTATCGTCAGAAAGTATGGTAAAGACGATGTCAGTATGACTGGCTGCTTCAGCAGGAGTGTTTGCTATAATGGCTCCTTTTGTGGTTAATTCTTGGCATTTGCTTTTCGTCCGATTGTAAACCACTATTTCATAGCCATTTTTCAAAAGATTTTCTGCCATCGGTAACCCCATACTACCCAAGCCAATAAATCCAACCTTCAATGTCATCACTCCTTATTTTAAAAATTTATTTACTCTTTGAATTAGTTCTTCGATTTCATTTGATGATACGGGCCGGCTGAAATAGTACCCTTGGCCTTCCGAACAGCCTTTATCTAATAAAAAGTCGAACTGTTCCTTCGTCTCAATTCCTTCTGCAATAACATCCATATGTAACTCACGCGCTAATGTAATAACAGCAGAAACGATGGCCGCTTCATTTACATCATGTGGAAGAGAGCTGATAAAAGAACGATCAATTTTTATTTTATTTGCACGAAATTGTTTTAAATACGTCATTGAAGCATAACCTGTCCCAAAATCATCAATTGACACTTTCACTCCAATTTCTTGAAGCTTGCTGACTGCATTTTGAATTAAATATTCATGTTTACTTAACACACTTTCTGTAATTTCAATCTCAATGGATTCGGATGGGAGATCAAATTCTGCGAGTATTGCCTCCACCAAACTAGGGATATCGTTTAAAACAAATTGTCTCACAGATATATTTACTGCAACAGGTAAATGAGTGAGGTTCGACTCCCTCCACTTCTTTAGCTGTAAACACACTTCCCGAAGAACCCATTCTCCTAGCGCACCAATAAATCCACTTTCCTCTGCAAGAGGTATAAATGTGTCAGGACTGATAATCCCCTTCTCTGGATGCTTCCATCTGATGAGTGCTTCTAGTCCAGTGAATTTACCTGTTGCCAACTGAATTTTCGGTTGATATTGTATGAAAAATTGATTTTGCTTGATTGCTTCGCGGAGTTCTCCTTGTAACATAAATAATTCTGTACCGTGCTTCGTGAGGGAATCATTGAACATCTGGATGGATTGTCCATCCTCCCCTTTTACACTATACATCGCGACATCTGCATTCCTAATTAATATGTCCCCTGTATGACCATGGAACGGATACATACTTATCCCAATACTAGCTGATACATAAAACTCTCGGTCATTAATAACAATCGGTTCTTTTATTGCTTGTAATATTTGTTCTGCCACTTCTTTGGGTTGTTTCTCATTCTTCATCTTTTTCAAAAGAATGACAAATTCATCACCACCCATACGGGTTACAATCCCTTTGTTCGGGATATTTGAATGAATCCGCCTTGCTACTTCACTTAAAACCTTATCGCCTACCGCATGTCCGAAAGTATCATTAATAGGCTTAAATCGGTCTAAATCAATAAATAAAATCGCAAACTCATCTTGTCTAGTAATTAATCGGTCGATAACATCCTTTAAAAATCGGATATTCGGAAGATTCGTTAACGTATCATGAGAAGCCAAGTATTGGATTTCCTTTACTTGATTATCCCTTTCAATCGCTAAACCTGTTAAGTAACTGAATACTTTAAGTAATTCGATTTCATAAGATTTTGGTTTCCGTACGTCAGGATGATAGATCGCAAATGTACCGAATAATTCTCCTTTCGACGATAAGATCGGAATGGACCAACAGGAATGCAATTGATAGCTCAAAGGGATCGTCTTCCAGTTGGACCAAGATGGGTCAGTTTCTATATCCGAGACAATAGCTATCTCTTTCGTAAAAGCTGCATGTCCACAAGATGCAAAGTTCAAGCCAACTGGAAATCGGTCGATTTTCTTTAAAAAGCTTTCTGGAAAACTATGTGAATACCCATTACGTAACCAATTCTCACTCTCTTCATAAAACATAATGGAGCAAATACTCTTACTAGATAGTGCCTCCACAGCATTCACAATATTCAAAAAAACATCTGTTAACGGTTCACCTGACGCAATCATTTGTAGGGCCTTATACTGTTTATCACTAATGGCTTGGTATTTTTCTTGCTCAGTAATATTTCTACCTACTACAACTAAACTATCTGCATGTCCGTTCTCATCGTACAGAGGAATCTTTCTCACATGGAACGTATAGTCATTCCCATCCATCCGAAACGATTCTTTTAATTGAAATTCATTTTTACTTAACCACGCTTGATTGTCTGAATGAACACAAATAGGACCATAATTCTCAAACTTTTTGTATTTCTGTGCCAGCTGTTCATCCGTTTTCCCTATATATGCCCCTTCCTCAATTTCAAATAGTTGTAGGGTCTTTTGATTTGCTTCGATCCATCGTCCATTCACATCTTTTACAATTAAATAATCACTACTTGTATGAAACACTTTCTCCAATAAATCGAATTTTTGGTTGCTCATGACATTACCTTCTTCTTTTATATTTCTTTTGAAATGTTAAAGGGGTATGGTCCATACTTTGTGAAATACAGAAAAGACCTACACCCAAAGGGATATAGGTCTTCTGATTATTCCCTTGGCAACTCAGCCATCATAGTTCCTTTAGAACCGTAGATCTGTAGCTTTGCGTCCCCACCTTTCAATGGGTTTGCCTTTTTCAATTATATTTTTTATTTTAGCAAACCCATTATAGAAGATTTGTCGAAAACAGTCGATAAGTATGATAAAAGTCACTGTTTTTTATCAAAAATCATTCTTTATCCCTATTAATTATCTGATTAATATTTTTGCTTAAAAAACATGTTTATCAAATACATTTTAAGGGTATAAATTTTTGGGGAATTGTAAAAGGGGGAACATCTCTTGGAATTTACATATCAAGCTTCTTTTGACTTAAAACACTTTATTGAAGAAAATAAAGATAGATTTAAGAACTCACTTCTTATAGAGGCTGTAAATGTAAAAGGTCGGATAGATGAAATACTAAGAATCGGTAATATCAATTTAGTTTCGAATGCTCAAAAGCTAGTAATCGACATTATCGATGGCAATGAGGATGAACTGAAAGCTTTCGCCAAAAAAGAAGGAATTGTATGGGCTACCCATTCAATTGAATTATCCTTCAAACTGGAATGGGTTCAAGCGATACGACGAACACTTTGGATGTTTATTCAATCGTTTAACACTCTTTCCAACAAATATGAGTTAGATGACTTCTTTCAGCTCGAGCTACAAATCAATAACCGAGTCGACCAGTTTCTGAACACTTTCTTTATAAGTTATTCAAAATACAAAGATTCCCTGATTGTTGCACAAAGACAACTAGTTGAAAATCTATCAGTACCTATTATTCCAATCACTTCTTCTGTATGTATTTTACCTTTAATTGGGACGGTAGACTCCTTCCGAACTGCAATATTAGAAGAAAAGGTTCTAACAGAGATTGGAAGACTTCGTATTCAAACGTTAATCATTGATTTATCCGGAATTGGCGATATGGAACCTGACGTTATCGATCATCTTATGAAGATTATCGACGGTACTTCTATGATGGGTTGCAACTCGATTATCACCGGTTTACGTGCAGAAGTTGTGAAAAAAATGATTCATTTAGATGTTTCAGCATTCTTTAAGAAGACAAAAACATTAGGAACATTGCAACAAGCATTAAGGCAATATTTTGTTCAGTAAAAAAACCAGGGAGTTTATTCCCTGGTTTCTAAATCGCAAATCGATGGTTACCAATTGTTTCAGTCACTTGTCTTGTTAAAATCCATGTATCCGTTGCAATTTCAGGATTATAAAAATATATAGCCTCTGAATCATTCTCCTTGTCAACCAAAGCTTCTTCTACAGCTTCCATTGATTCCTCATCCGCCGGCTTGTTAATCTCACCATTTTGAACAGGAGAAAATGCATACGTACCAGATACCTGCTCGTATACAACTTCTTTTACAGTATCAGGGAATTCCTCATGCTCTACACGGTTAATAATAACCTCTGCAACAGCCACTTTCCCTTCGTACGGCTCACCTTTTGCTTCCGCAGTTACAAGTCGGGCCATCAATTCCTTTTCCTGATCTGTAACATCAATTTCCTTTTCATATAATGTTGGAAATTTATCATGATTTTCTTTCATTAATTCAAGAGCAGAATTATCAGTTTTACTTACTACCTTCCAAGATGTTTCTCCACTTTTCACTGAAAGAGTTTGTTCAGCTGCGCTCGAAGTAGTTTCGAACCCAACCAATGTGAACGATAGAGTAGAGAGAACAAGTAGTTTTTTTAGAATGTTCATAAAAAATACCTCCTTGCTTTCGATAACAAGAAGGTTACCAGATGTAATATACCTGTGCATGTTCCAATTATTGGACAAATTATTTTTGTTGACACAATATATTGATAGACCGGGCTTTAACCACCAATATGATGGGTAGAATTACCAGGTTTACTTAAGAAAATAATGATTGCTTTTTTGTTTATTACATATATTTCAGGAATGTAACATAGGATTTTTCCACCTAAACAATACTCTTAAATCCATTTCCGACGACCTCACTCATATTATGTACACTAATAAAAGCTCGTTTGTCGATTTCATTAATATATTTTTTCAGTGAATGAAACTCGCTTCGTTTTAGAACGATCGTGATGACTTCCTTTTGCTCGTTGCTAAAGGCTCCTTTTGCTTCATGCACGGTGGCGCTACGGCCTAGATTTTCAATAATAAAGTTCTTTATTAAATCGCATTTATAGCTAATAATGACAACTTCCTTCGTTAAGCTAAACTGTTGAATCAAATAGTCAATAACGACGCCTCTTAACACAATTCCAAACAGTGCATATAATCCATTTTCCACACCAAAGGCAACAATCGACAGCAGCACGATGATCATATCGGAAAACAACACGGCTTTACCTATATCAATCGAAAAATACTTATTGAATATCATGCCGATAAGGTCCATTCCTCCGGTTGAAGCTCCCTCTTTCATCACGATGACCAATCCAAGTGCAGCAATTAATACACCGACCATCAGTTGAATCAGCTTATCTTCACTTAGTGGTTCTGCCATTGGAGCAACTTCCCCAAACAACCAAACCATAAACGATAACATAAAGCTGGAGTAAATCGTTTTTAGACCAAAGCTAAAACCGAGAAACATGAAACCTAATCCAAACAGCACCACATTAAAACATAACATTAATAAACCGATCGAAACGTTAGGAAAAAAATGATGCATCACAATCGTCAAACCACCTAAACCTCCGGCAGCGAATTGATTAGGAGCTAGAAAAAAGTGAATATTTATCGCTACTAAAGCAATCCCAACATGTAAATTAAATAAATGATAGGCTTGTTTCACTCTTCTTGACCCCATTCAACGGATAGATCATACGAAATCGGTGTTTCCATCATTTCTTTCACCTGAGACAGATCGTCCGTTTGACCTAAGGACCACATTAGTTTCGGTACGATTGCTTCTTTATTCATATCTCCGGAGACGACCACATTGTACTGACTTACTTTCCGTCCGACTTCATATAAATACAGGTCTCCACCTTCTTCTAAACACTGTGTAGAGATGAGAACCGCAACACCACCTTCTGTTAGTTCTTTTATCTTCGGTAACAAGCTTCGTTCTTCGAAAGGAACTCCACCGTTTCCATAGCTTTCGATAATAATTCCCTTATACAACCCTTTTAAACAATCAAAAATTTCAGGCTTCGTACCAGGATGTAACGTAAGAACGAACACATCTGGGCAAAGACTAACGTCTAGCTTTAATGACTGTATCGTTTGCTCTGGTCTCCAGTAAAATGTTACCTTGTTCTCTCTTACCTGAGCTACGTAAGGATGATTAATACTTTCGAACGCATCAAAGCTTTTCGTTCTCATTTTCACCGCTCTTGTCCCAATAATCACTCGTCCATCAAACACGACATAAACTCCACCTACGTTTTCACAAGCAAAGCAGATGGCGTCGTTGAGATTTTTAATCGCATCTGTTCTTTTGAAACTAATCGGAACTTGAGACCCTGTTACTACAACAGGTTTATTTAAGCCCTGTAGCATATAGGATAAAGCAGAGGATGTATAACCGAGTGTATCAGTTCCATGCGTAATAACAAATCCATCATATTGATCGTAGTTATCTGCAATTTTAGACGCCATTTCAATCCAGTGCTCCGGCTGCATATTCGTGCTGTCTCTATTCATTAAAATTTCACAAGTCACATCAGCAGCTAAGGATACATCCGAAGAATAGCTTAAAAGATCCACTGGGGCTAGTCCTGGAACCAAACCGTCCTTTCCCTCTAACGATGCAATGGTCCCACCAGTTGCGAGCAGTAATATTTTTTTCATGGTATCTCTTCTCCTCTACGTATATGTACGCGAATTGCAATTTATTATAAGCTTATTATAATTAAATCATTAAATAAAGCAATATATGTTTTCAATTCGCGTACATTTTTGTATTCTTGTAATTACTAACATGCTATAATGAACAAAACAAACAGTCACTGGAGGAAGATGAACCGTGTTATCTCGTTTAGTAACTTTGAGGAAAAGTAGAAAGTGGTCGATGCAGGAAACGGCAGATCGTCTAGAAATCGCAAAAAGTACATACGCGGGATATGAGTATGGATATAGAGAGCCATCTTTGCAGGCGTTGTCTGATTTCGCCGATTTATTTGAAACAAGTGTGGACCATATTCTTGGACGAAGTGAGCAATCGTTAGAGTTAACCAAACTAATTGAAAAGGAATCAATCGCACTCACGCTTGACGGAGAATCATTATCGAAGGAAGAACTAATAGATTTTATTGTTTTTACACGTATGAAAAGGGAGATTTCAACAAAGGAAACTTTCATAAAAAAAGAAGCCTGAATCCCCACATTCACGCTTCTCTTCTTATTACACTATTATTTAAAAAAGAATCCTTTAAAAGCAAACGCAATGTTTTGCGGTCTTTCCGCCAAACGACGCATAAAGTAGCCGAACCAATCATCCCCAAACGGAACATACACACGAACTTTGTAGCCTTCCTTTACGAGACTTTGCTGAAGTTCGTTACGAAAACCGTATAAAAATTGGAATTCAAATTGAGTGGTAGGAATGTTTTCTTGTTTGGTAAATTCCTTCACCTTCGCAATGATGTTGTGGTCATGGCTGGCAATCGCCGTGTAGCTTCCACTTTTCAAATGCTCTTTAATGATCGCTATATAGTTCTTGTCCACGTCAGTCTTGTCCTGATAAGCGACTTCTGCAGACTCTTTGTACGCTCCTTTAACAAGACGAAGTGGAACTCCCGCTAATTCTTTCACGTCTTGCTCAGATCGATACAAATACGCTTGAATAACCGTTCCGACATTGTCATACTCTTTGCGTAATTCCTTTAAAATATCAAGTGTAATTTGAGTACGTGTTGAATCCTCCATGTCAATACGAACGAAGTTGTTGTATTGTTTTGCCGTGGAGACGATTTTTCTCATATTGTCTAAGCAAAATTGCTGATCGATGTCTAAGCCTAATTGTGTCATTTTTACTGAGAGATTGCCATCTACTTTTGCAGATGCCATTGCATGTAAAGTTCGAACACAATAATCAGTTGCTTCACTAGCTTCTGCTTTGTTCGATACAAACTCACCAAGATGATCCAGTGTGGCAACGATTCCATTTTGATTTAACTTTTTTACGGCTGCAATCGCTGTTTCAATCGTTTCTCCAGCAACCACCTGGCTTGCCCCAAAGCGAAGACCCCATTTTCGAGCAGCTTTATTCATCGACTTGTTTTGCGACACTTTTAAAAAGAAATTTTTTGAAATCGCCTCTATCATTCTCTTTCTCCCCCATAAACCCTGAGGCTGCACATATGGTTTGTGCAGCCCGAGATAAAATTCGATTAGAACATTTCAGACGTTGTTTTCGCTTGCATGTGTAATACCAGGTAGTCTGGTCCTCCTGCTTTTGAGTCAGTACCTGACATATTGAATCCACCAAATGGCTGATAACCAACGATGGCTCCTGTACACGTACGGTTGAAGTAAAGATTTCCTACGTGGAACTCTTTTCTCGCTCTCTCGATATGGGCACGGTTATTAGAAATAAGAGCCCCTGTTAAACCGTAGTCTGTGTTATTTGCAATCTCCATCATATGGTCGAAGTCACGAGCTTTACAGAACGCCACTACAGGTCCAAAAATCTCTTCTTGCATCAGACGGTCCTTTTCGTTAACATCCGCTACAATGGTTGGTTCGATGAAGTATCCTTTCGAATCATCACCACTTCCACCAGCAGCAATGCGACCTTCTTCTTTTCCTACTGCAATATAGCTCATAATTTTATCGTAAGCTGCTTTATCGATTACTGGTCCCATGTATGTGTTCACATCTTCAGGATTTCCAAGTGATAAAGTCTTTGTTAAAGCAACTGCTTTCTCTAAAACGACGTCGTATACATCCTCATGGATAACGGCACGTGAACCTGCTGAACATTTTTGACCTGAGAAACCAAACGCAGAGTACACGATGGATGTTGCAGCTAAATCTAGATCAGCATCTTTATCTACAACAACTGTGTCTTTTCCACCCATCTCTGCAATCACACGCTTTAACCAAATTTGACCTGGTTGTACTTTAGCAGCACGCTCATAAATACGGCAACCTACTTCACGTGAACCTGTGAAGGAAACGAAACGAGTTTTTGGATGGTCCACTAGGTAGTCACCAATTTCTGCTCCACTTCCGGGAACGAAGTTAAGAACCCCTTCAGGTAGTCCTGCTTCTTCCATTAATTCAACAAACTTAGCTGCCACTACAGGCGTGTTATTAGCTGGCTTTAATAAAACAGAGTTTCCTGCAACGATTGCCGCTACGGTTGTACCAGCCATGATTGCTAATGGGAAGTTAAATGGAGAAATAATGACACCTACACCAAGTGGAATATAATTGTATTGGTTAAATTCTCCGTCACGGCTTTGAACTGGTACACCAGCAGAAAGCTGATTCATTTGTCTTCCGTAAAACTCTAAGAAATCGATTGCTTCAGCTGTATCAGCATCCGCTTCTTTCCACGGCTTTCCTGCTTCTTTTACTAAATAAGCAGAAAATTCATGCTTACGTCGACGCATGATGTTAGCAGCACGGAATAAAACATTGGCACGAGTGGCTGGCTCTACATTCTTCCAAGATTCAAACGCTGTTAACGCCGCTTGCATGGCTTCCTCAGCGATTTCCTTGTTAGCTTTTGATACAATCCCAACTACTTCTTCTTTGTTTGCTGGGTTATACGAAGTGATTTTTGACTCTGTTGTGATCTTCTTTCCGCCAATTGTTAGGGGATATTCTTTTCCCAACTGTGAATTAACTAATTCTAAAGCTTTTTTAAAAGCTTGTTGGTTGTCCTCAAGTGAAAAATTTGTAAATGGTTCATGTTTGTAACTATACATAAACATCCTCCTCTTTGTTTGTATATCATTTTATATGCAAGTAGCGTGCCAACTTGAAAATGTACGAATATGTGAAAATTATGTGTACAGACCATTTACAACATTGTAAAATATGTGTAAAGTCTTTACAGTTTTGTAAACCAAATTAACAGTAGTAAAGGTGATTGTATGATAAATAAAAATATTTTGCTTCATACTCTTTCCCAACCGATTGACGGAGCTATTTATATAGAAGAAATGCAAACCTTTCCCCTTCATGCTCGTTTGTCAGATATTCAAGTTTTAGAAGATATCCTTTTAGTAGATGATACTGGTGCTCCAGCCTCTGTTGTTCCGAAGTCAGCACTTTTCGAAGTTATTTTTCAAGAATGGAAAAACTTGGCCAATGTGTACGAAACACTATTAAAGGCGGTCGATGATGCCATTACAATCGTCGATCATTCGGGGCAGGTAGTCGCCTGGAATCCAAAGGCAGAAGAACTTTATGAAACAGCTGCTGAAGCCATCATCGGATACCCCATTACGAACTTTTTCCAAAAAGAATCGGTCGTATTAATGAAGACATTAACCGACGGTTCTACAGTTACTCGACAATACAACCAACCAAAACAAGATGTACACGTGCTTATTAACTCACTTCCTTTGATGAGTAACGGAGAGATTGTCGGTGGAATTTCGGTAGAACGTAATATTACCGACATCGTAAAACTGAGTGATGAATTAACAACCACTGCTGCGTATATTCAGGATTTGGAAAGTCAAATTGAGCCGAGTGAAATCGACGACCCTTTTTATAAAATTAAAGGTCGCAGTCAAGCCCTGAATACGTCAATAACCCTTGCGAAAAAAGTAGCACGCACAGACGCAACCGTCATGATTACAGGGGAAAGTGGTGTTGGGAAAGAGTTATTTGCACAAGCCATTCATAAAGCGAGTACACGTGCTGAGGGACCCTTTGTGGACTTGAACTGTGGAGCGATCCCTGCTGCCCTTTTTGAAAGTGAACTGTTTGGATATGAAAAAGGAGCATTTACGGGCGCTGTGAAGGAAGGGAAACTTGGAAAAATTGGAGCTGCGAAGAATGGAACATTGTTTTTAGATGAAATTGGCGAGCTCCCACTTGAGTTGCAAGTGAAACTACTTCGCGTATTACAAGAAAAGCAATACTATCGAGTGGGTGGGAATGAACCTATCCCCATTGATGTAAGAATTATCGCTGCGACCAATCGAGATTTAGAGAAGATGGTGGAAGAAGGATTGTTCCGAGAAGATCTGTATTACCGATTAAATGTCGTTGTCGTGCCTCTCCCTCCTTTACGCGAGCGGATCGAGGATTTACCAGAGCTCGTTCAATTATTTTTAAAAGAGTTCTCCGCTAAATACGACAAGCCTGTTCCCGTTGTTGCGCCAGAAGTAATGGTCACATTCATGCATTATCCATGGAACGGGAATATTCGTCAGCTCAAAAACACGGTGGAACGAATGATGATTTTGGCTGATGACAATATCATCACCGTTGCCGAACTGCCTAACGCCCTTTTTAAAAGCAAAGCACAGCCTACCATCAATGTGTTGCGAGAGGAAACGTTTGAGGATGAACGGTCCAAAATATCTCAAGTTCTTCATCAAACATATGGAAATAAATCGGCTGCCGCTAAAATGCTCGGATGGTCTCGTGTGACTTTATATAATAAGATGAAGAAATATGGATTGTAAATTTAGTTTTTTAAGTTAATGACTTTTAGCACCCTATAATATCTAAGCTCGGGTTATAAAAGACTTTTTATGACTCGAAATATCTTTTTTCCTCTCTCTTCGGGTTATAAAACATGCTTTATGACCCGAAGGAGACATTTTTTCCATCTCCACGGGCCATAAGAAGTTTATCTTTTAAATGTAGGACTCAATTCACTCCAAACATCAAATCCATTTCCATCAAGATCATAAAAGACAAAGTTCCTTCCTGCATGACCTCGATTTTCGATGTCGCCAACACGCACACCTTTTTCTACAAGGCCTTGATGTAAGTTCTGTAAGGCATCCATTCCATTCACCTCGAATGTGACAGAAAACCACTTCTCCCCTTTATAATCTAAGAAATTAGAACTTTGATTTTCACTTGCTTTAACTAAGAAAAAACTCTGGTTTGCCAGATTAATAATGGCTTTTTCTGAATCTTGATAACTTAGTTCTGCAGCTAGATTCGTAACGTACCAGTCAGCAGAGTGCTCCACATTTGTTACTGGTATATACGTCGTTCCTACCCTGATTAATGTTTCACTCATTTTTACTCTCCCTTTCGTTTATCCACAAGAGATACTCATTTACCATTGAGGACAATTTATGCTGAAGCTGACGTAACCATTGAGGATCAGACTCAGTTGTTTTTATATCAATTGACCTTGTTAATCTTGCATACATGACTAAACGGTGAAGTCTTTCAAATACAGAAGCTTCCTTAAGAATATTCGTATCAATACTCGTTTCGTTTTCGTAACCCTTAAGAAAACTTTGTACCTCTAGGGAGTCCAGCCGGAAATTTCCGGCATCTCGTAAAGCATATACAATATCTGCAACGTACCAGCTCGTTATACAGTCATCAAAGTCAATGATTCCAATCATATTTTCCGAAAATAATAGATTATCAAGCTCAAAGTCATAATGAATCAGCCCAAAGTTTTCTTTGGTAATTTGCAATTTTTTGATAGAGTTTAGTAGTTCAGAAATTTCCTTTTGAAGTAGTGCATTTGATTCAGGTAAAAATTGTTGAAGCTCGGTCACTTGATCTCTCCAACTCGGTCGAACGGTTAGGTATTCTTGAGGCATTTCTTTACATGCATCATGCAATTTACCAAGCGCATTTCCCCATCGATATATATTCTCTTGAGTGATGTCACCCCATTCTTCATGTCTACCTGGAACCGCTTCGAAAACAACTGCATGAAAAGTGCCTAATTCTGTCTTAACCACTTCAAGCATTTGCCCGTTTTTTGATGGAACTGGCTGAGCTGCATGAATTCCTTTTGTGTGAAGGTATTGAAGAATAGAAAGTTCAGAAGCAATGGTCTCAACTGTTCTCTCGGACGAATCGTTAAACCGAAGAAAAAAATGCTTCCCGTCTTTTTTAAAAATAAAAATAAAATTAGCGCTTGCCCGAATAAAGTAAACGGTACCTTTGTCATAATCCCATCTTTCTAAAATGCTTTCTGCCAATGTACTTTTCCAGTCCTGATCGATTGTGTCCATTATTAATTTCATTGTACTAAGCTTCATCATAGATCGTATCCCGCCTTTATTAGTAGTAAAAGGTCAATAAGCGGGGCAAAAAATAAAGCCAATGAGTATATCTCATCAGCTTCCCATACGTTGTTATTTTTAGAAGCCCCAGTGTCTTCTTCCGATCTAGTGGGGCACTAAAGATATTTTTTGATGCCGTTAGATGATGATAGAAAAAGACACAACCTATTGATTTGATTCCACATTCCACCATCACCCCTCTCATTCCTATAATTGTATTTTAATCAAAAATTTCCCATCTCACAAGAACTTTTTACATCATTGCCTTTTCCTCTGAACAAGGAAAACATTCAATCTCGCCATTAGGAAACACTACCCCATTGAGGAAACCATCCAAGCAAAAAATCTTTTTCCCACATTTCTTACATTTTCCCACTTCTTCGTACATCCCTATCACCTCAAGTCAGCTTAACTTGCACTTAAGATATTTCACATTGGCATAAATCGTAAAGGCTGAACCTAATAAAAATAACACAATCCCTGTGACACTTGTTGGGTATAATAAACTCCACATAATTGAACCGCCCCTTCGTTATTTATATCGTATTAAGATATTATTTTGTATTTTGATTATATCATGTTAAGATATAAATATCAATCAGATGAGAAAGGTTGAAAATAGTTGAGTTCTCTTTTATCGAAAGAAGTATATGAATATTTAGGTGAATTTCGTTACCAACTCCGTAAATTTCTTAAATTTAGTGAGTCAGCAGCCAAAGAACAAGGGATTACTCCTCAACAGCATCAATTAATATTAGCCATTCAAGGGTTCCCTGGAAAAAGTATTGTTACGACAGGCGAGCTAGCAGAAAGACTTCAAATAACTCATCATGCATGTGTTGGACTGATCGATCGCTGTGAGGAAGCTGGTCTTGTTGAAAGAGCGAGTAATCCAGAGGATGGCCGGAGCGTGCTTATTCGTGTGACCACTAAAGGACTAGAGATACTGGAAAAATTATCAGAAATTCATTTAGAGGAAATCAAAAACATACAGCTATTTAAACAACTCACAAAAATGTAGCAGGTGAAAAATGGGTTCATCTGCTTTTTCACTTTTTATTTTGGAAAAATTCTCTTTTTAGGATAGCCATAATATGAAGCGATTCGAACGTTCCTTCTGTCAATAAGCACTCCCTTAACGTCCCTTCCTTAGTAAATCCTTGTTTTTCATATAATTTGACGGCCCGATCGTTCGTCGTTTTCACGTCCAACCAAAGGCGGTTTGCATTTGTTTTTGTAAACACCCAATCTTTTACCAATCGAAACGCTTCCTTCCCGTAGCCTTTTCCTTTTTCGCGAATGGTAATTCTGACTAGTTCAATGCTTTGGTTCGGATTTGTTAGACCAGCCAAAATCAAGTAACCAACAGGAGTATGGCCAGCTTTTTCTTCTATAATGATATGTAAAATGTCGTTAGTAATTAAGGACGAAATGTGTTTTTCAGCTGACCATGGAATAATAAATTTTGCATTTTGTGGGTCTGATTCTAATTCGTCTATAAAATCAAGATCATCTATAGTTGTTTTTCGTAAATGTATAAGAGTGGATGGTTGGAACAAAGAGATCGACCCCCTTTAATTAAAAGTAAGGTTTAGAATCGCTGATAATTACCAGGAATCGCAAATAAAACCTAATAATTGCAAGTAATTCCAAGAATCATTTATAAAATCTCCTAACTTACAGGAACACTCTCATTAAAATATCTAAAAAAAAAACGGTTCAAAATCTTTAATAAATCTCCCTTGCATCCTTAGGTAAGTTCCGAACCCGTTCTAAATACATCATCATGTTCTTATCCTCTATATGTGGGTACTCCACACTCAATACCTCACCCACATCAGCTGCCAAAATCCGAAATAATTCACAGGCAGTAAATAGTGATTCCCACATATGTTTATACTCACTATCGCAATATGTTTTCTTATACATCTCCCAATAACACGTTGGCAAATGTTTTTTATAATACTTCCCAAATTTCCCAGGTGATACTTTAAAGTTGTGCTGACATCCAATCCACCAGTCCACCATTTGATTTAATTCTGACCGAATAACCAATTCAAACATTTGCTTACTATAAGGCAATTCGTCACGCCAAATCCCCTTTGCTACATTTTGAAGACACCACCAAAAATTATTACAACAAGCCAAATATTGTGTTATACGTGGGCGTCTTACATGGTAGTCTTCATCAGATGCTTGTGGAATGATTGGTAAAACTCCATCCTTATCTAATAAAGGCACAGTTAGTGAGTCACTCCCGTAATCCTTGATCATTTCTCCTTGTGTTTGAATACGAAGATCGATTCGATTACCATCTGCAAAAAGCATTAAGTAACCGTATGACTGATTCAAATTCACCTCCCTACCAATGAGTTGGTCATTTCTTTCAGGCTCCTGAATCATAAGCAGTTCCCCGAACACATTAATCCATGTATTTTCTTCAATAAATGGTGCTGTTTCCTCTACAATATAAACGACATCGTGATCTTGGAAAATGTCCTTTGGAACGCGAGGGTTTGTTCTTGATCCGTTCATATAAACTGCACGAATTCGGTTATCCTCTGTTGCCACTCGTAGAATAAGATCAAGCATTTCTTTTTCGCTTCGCATGTTTCACCTCCGTTAGCACTTACAAATCATAAGTGTATTTCCGTCTGGATCTTTAATATTAAAATAATGCCCGTGTTGAATGTCGGAAACGATTTCCACCTGCTTTCCCTTCAAATATTGAAAGGATTCTTTGATATTGTCCGTGTTAAAATGGAACATTGGCGCGGTGAGGACGCGTTCCTCTGAGTAGATTTTGCTATCCAGTACAATTCCTGTTCCCTTCATTGGCAGTACATAGATATGACCATGAAATATTTCTCCATCCAATGGTAAACCTAATACATCACAATACCAATCTCTTGCTTTTTCAATGTCACTAACAGGGATAAATACTGCACCAATCTCATTTTTTATTGGATTTTTCATGGCGTTACCTCCGTTATTTTTATCTAATAATTCTTCCAACCGTGCACATACTACTACCGATACTACATGAAAGTGAGTTGAGAGAAATGTCTCATCAAGGAATGCAAAACAAAAATCAAACTAGAGAAAAAATTGAAAAGCAGGATAAGCGTAATGATGTGGAGTTAGGTGATGATTTTCAAATCGGAAACTCAAAATCACAAAGTCAGAAAAAAAGTGGACGTCAAGCGAACAGAAAATAACCTCATCATTGAGGTTATTTTCATTTCCAGACTTGATCAAGCTTGCTTTTGTAACGTACAATCTCTTGGTCTTCTGTTGTCACTATTCACTCCCTAACTGAATTGTAGGCGCATACATTCTATTCCTTCAAAAAACAAAAGTGTTTCTATGTTTATTATGTTGCTAATCTATTAATATGAAATATATTACAATTATAGCATATCCCTACCATTATTTTTCTTCTGTTGGCAGGATAATTGCCTATTTTATCGAATAATTACCTATTCAAAATAAGGGGGGATGTTAATGAATCCACGTCATGAGGTTTTGTTTACTCAATTGGTAAGCTATCGAAGTGAGGTTTTGGGAGTTTTAAAGGATGTATCGGAAGAACAAGCGGATATCATACCTGCAGGATTTAAGAATAATATTCGTTGGAATCTTGGACATATCTATCTAGACCAGTATCTATGGATCCAAGCGGTTACGAAAGAAAAAGCAGGCGTGCCAGAGCAATTTCAATCATGGTTTGGATATGGATCAAGTCCAGACAGTTTTGAAAAGGACACTCCTTCTTTCCAAGAGTTAAAGGAATTACTAAGAGAACAACCTGTAAAGATCAAAGAAATGTATGGAGAAAGATTAGAGGAAGAATTTCCACCAACTGAAATGGGAATGCATACGATTGAACACGTACTCATTCGTACGATCTTTCATGAAGGCTTACATATGCAAACGATTTTAGATATAAAGAAATTTCTATAAAACATGTAAAGACCGCGACTTTTCCGAAGAAATGTATGCGGTCTTTGTTTAAAATTTTTCATAGCTTACCTACTTTAGGGTATCCATTAGTGATACATAGACATCACTTTCTCTATATCACCAATTAATTGGCTACTTTCCTCTTTTGAAAGACGTATCGGCAATTGATCATAAAGGGTAATGATTTGTCCGTCCTCATTATCCCGATGTAAGTGTAGGTATTGATAAATATTATTAATTTGTGTTTCATTAAGAACCGATTGTGTATCAAAGTTTTTCACTCTTTGTAAAGTAAATTCATTAACAGTAGTATCAAAGACCCCGTCGATAATGGTGCCATTCACAAACATATCTTCACTCCTCAAAGTTCGATACGTTAATATACCCTTAAAATGACCGTCGTATTTTTACAATTTTCGATACCATTCAGCTGCTGCTTCTACTTCATCTGCTGTAAGTTGGTGCCCTCGGTTCTCCCAATGAAGCTCGACTTTTGCATTCGCACCTTCTAATAGCTTTTGAAGCTCTGTTGATTCTTCAGGCGAGCAAATAGGATCATTGGTCCCTGCACCGATAAACACCGATGTTCCTTCCAAATTAGGAAGCTCGATTCCTCTCAGAGGGACCATTGGATGGTGTAACACGGCAGCCTTCAAGGCATTTTCATAATGGAATAACAGACTGGCCGCAATGTTCGCACCATTTGAATATCCAATTGCTACGATATTGTTACGGTCAAAATCGTATTTTTCAGCCGCTTCATCTAGAAAATCATTTAACTCTTTTGTCCGAAAAATTAAATCTTCAATATCAAAAACCCCTTCAGCTAAACGTCTAAAGAATCGGGGCATGCCGTTCTCTAGAATATTTCCTCTCACACTTAACACACCCGCAGAATCGTCAATCATACCAGCTATAGGTAGTAAATCTAATTCATTTCCCCCTGTACCGTGAAGCAATAACAAAGTTGGTTTTTGTGGGTCTTTCCCCTTTTGATAAATATGTTTCATCATTTTTCTCCTTTCAACACTCGAACCTCAACTGGTGGTAACGTATTTTCTAATTCTTCTCTTTTTGACTCTAACCAAGACGGTAACATTAATTTCTTACCAAGTTCTATTTGGGGTTCATCAACAGTAAAGCCTGGCGGGTCAGTGGCTATTTCAAAAAGAATCCCACCTTCTTCATGAAAGTATAGCGCTTGAAAGTAATTTCTATCAAGAATGTCAGTTGGATAATAATCCTTTTCCACTAATAGTTCTCGCCATTTCTGATGTTCCTTTTCATCTCTAGCTCTCCAAGCAAGATGGTGAACGGTTCCAGCACCCATTAAGCCTCGAACGGACGGAGATAATTTAATATCGATTGTATTTCCTAGCTCTCCTTCTGACTGAAACCGTAAATAGTTTTCTTCCTGTCCAATGCATGTTAGTCCGAGAACATTTTCTAATACATCCGCCGTTTTATGAGGTTTCGCAGACAAAAGAATGGCGCCTCCAAATCCTTTTATCGCCACCTCTGCACCAATACCGTTCACATTCCACTCATTTCGGGGACCGTTTGGTCGCTGTACCAATTCAATCTCCAATCCATCGGGATCTTGAAAGCTCAAATAAGTATCTCTAAATCGTTTCGTTTTTACAAAACGAACTCCATACGATTGTAAACGGTCCTCCCAAAAGGAGAAGGAGTTCTCTGGAACAATATAACTTGTGACACCAACCTGTCCGGTTCCAATTCTCCCTTTTAGTTGATGGGCCCAAGGAAAAAAAGTAATTACCGTTCCAGGTTGTCCAGAGTCATTTCCAAAATAGAGATGATACACTTCAGGACGATCAAAATTTATCGTTTTTTTCACAAGCCTTAACCCTAAAACTCCTGCGTAGAAATCTATATTACGCTGAGCGTCATTTACCATGGCTGTTATGTGATGGATGCCTACAGTTTTTAACATGTTTTCCCCACCCGCTTTGTTATTTTGGTCTTTCGATCGAAAAGATGTCACCGATTTTGGCATAATTGATTCCGGCTAGCCGACTTACCGCTCCCAGGGCTCTTGGATCAATCTTCCCTTCGTGATAAATGGCTGGGTCGATGTGAAACTGAACGATTTTTCCAATGATCAAATCACACCCAGGTGTATCTCCTCCACCTAACTCCAGTGACTGCTCTAACGTACACTCGAACCGGATTTTCGCCTCATTTATTCCTGGTACAGCAACTTTCACACTGTTCACTGGAGTGAATTGAACTAGATCAATTTCACTTTCATCCGGCGGAAGAGTTGCTGCAGTTTCGTTTATTTTCTGAACATTTTCTTCATCAACCACATGGATAACAAATTCCTTCGAATGAAGAATGTTTCTTGCTGTATCCTTTTGGTTCCCACCTGATCTCTGTACAGATAAGGAAATCAAAGGAGGATTGGAGGATACAATGTTAAAGTAGCTGAAAGGAGCACCGTTTAGTACTCCCTCTACCGATAATGAGGTAACAAATGCAATCGGTCTTGGGATAATACTACCGATTAACAGCTTGTAATTTTCTCTCTCGGACAATGCTGACGGATTAATGGAAAGCATGTAATCAACCCCCTCGTCTTAATCTAGCTCTCTTACTTCAAACGGAAGCAGAACTTGTTCTATTTGATGACGATGAGTCTCATATTGGCTTGGCAACATGAGCTTTTCTCCCATCGTTTCTACAGACTCATCATGAGCAAACCCTGGAGGATCTGTTGCAATTTCAAATAAGATTTCTCCCTGCTCTCTAAAGTAGATTGCGTTAAAGTAATTTCGATCTTGAACAGGAGTTACGCCATACCCATTTGCTTCCACGTGCTTTTTCCAGTCCAATTGATCGGCATCATCTTCTGCTCTCCACGCGATATGATGAACCGTACCAACACCCATTTGTCCACGCCCGATTGGTGTTCGTTTTAAATCAATAATGTTTCCGATGTCTGCTGTAGACTGGAAACGAACAATATCTCCTTCCTCACCTACCTTTTCAAGCCCCATTACTTTTTCTAACAGGTCTGCTGTTTTGTTCGGTTGAGTCGATAATAGAGTTGCTCCCCCAAATCCCTTAATCGCATACTCTAATGTAATCCCTCCAAATTCCCATCTATTCGGTTCTCCTGCTTCTCTTTCAACTATCTCAAGATGTAAACCATGAGGATCATCAAACTCTAGATAATTTTCACCAAAACGTTCGAGCTTTGTAAACGGGATGTTAAACTTCTCTAATCTTCCTTCCCAAAATTGAATAGCTCCTTTAGGAACTACATAGGAAGTAACACCTACTTGACCATCACCAATTACCCCCTGACGAGCACCAGCCCACGGAAAAAAGGTAATAATGGTTCCTGGTTTTCCACCTTCATTTCCAAAATAGAGGTGATATGTTCCCGGGTCGTCAAAGTTCACCGTTTGTTTGACTAATCGAAGCCCTAACACACCTGAGTAAAAATCCACATTTTCTTGAGGGTGTCCGACAATCGCTGTAATATGATGTATTCCCATACTTTTTTTGACCATTATTAACCACTCCTATTGGTTAGATTATTATTAATATTTATTACCTAAATAAGGATCATCTATTTTATTCATTATATCTCGAAACTGAGATATAACTTTAAATTAATTCGAAATTAAATATCTTGATTTAAAGATATTATAAAATAGATGATTTTATAAGTCAAGAACTTGGAGTAACATAAAAGCCAAAGATGTATCGAACGAATGTCCAAACAACTTTGGCTATTTTGCAAATTTAAACGGAATATCAAACTGTGCAATTAAGAAAATGATAATACATAAAGAAATGATATATGCTGGAAGTGGTTTATTGTGATGTAAAGCAATCACCGAAAACATTACAAGATCAAATAGAAATGAATACAGTAAGGTCCAATCATTTTGATACGAAATTCGGTCAAACATGTGTAAAATCCATTCAACGAATATATAAATTCCGGACCAAACAAATATGTAAAGGATACGTTGGAGCCATTTCTCAGGAAAGTGGGAGAGAAATAAAAATATACTAATAGGCATTGTGCTTATTGCATAAACGATGACAACCATTTCATGACCATAGAGAAAATCAGGATGAAATTTCCACAATGTATTGTCTTGTACGATATATTCATACAGCAAACCACCTGTGGAAATAAATAGCATACTGGGATGATATTCGCGCCAGTTTTTCCCTTTTCCCCACTTCATCGCTGCCAAGATCGTTAGTATCGCAATAGTAACGTGCATACCCACTATCCTCTCAAGTGTTTGTTCACAGTTTAACCTAAAGAAACGCCTTTAATGTACAGATTTTTTGTTTAAACATTAGGTTCCTTAACTGTATAAGAAAGAAAAATACAGGAACAATATTTGAAGAAACATTGAGTAAGGGAGGCAAAATTAGATGAATGTAAATAAAAATCAACCTAACTCTTCTGTAACCAATGATAAACAAGAATTACAAAATAAAAACGAAATGAACACCGAGCAGAACACCTTAGCACAAAAAGATGGTTTCCGATATGATTATGATGATTCTTCAGATGTGTAAAAAGACTGTTTTTCCAGGATTTGAAAAAGGACGTTAAACCATCGATTTTAACGTCCTTTTTCACTAGAAACACAAAAATGAGTTGCCTAAGCAACTCATTTAAAAGATTAATGGGAAGGAAAGAAAATCATTTGCAAAATAAAGATTGCTCCAAAAACATATAAAATGGGATGAACTTCTTTTCCTTTGCCACTTACCAATTTCATTAATGGATAAGTGATGAATCCAATGGAGATTCCGGTTGCAATACTAGCTGTTAAAGGCATCGTGAGAATGATTGCAAACGCAGGAAATGCTTCATCAAAGATCTTCCAATTGATTTTTGATAACCCCTCCATCATATAACAGCCAACGATAATTAATGTAGGAGCCGTTATCGCAGGTAGTGATGAAATCGCAGACACGATTGGCGAAAAGAATAATGCCAAGAAAAACAGAATGGCCACTACCATTGAAGTTAAACCGGAACGTCCACCAGCAGCCACCCCAGTTGATGACTCAATATACGCGCTTGATGGACTTGTTCCTAAGGTTGATCCTATTGTTGTCGCTACCGCATCTGCCATAAGTGCAGATTTTACCTTTGGCAAATTTCCATTTTTCATCAAACCAGCTTGTTCTGCAACCCCAATCATCGTTCCAGTTGTATCAAAAATCGTAACGAGTAAAAAGGCAAAAACAACCGTATACAATCCGTTTGTGAAAACACCCATGATATCAATATCAAAAAAGACAATTGGTGGTGGAGTTGCAACCACTCCATCAAATTTTAAATCTCCTGTAACGTAACCAATCACAGCTGTTACAAGCATTCCAATAAACAATGCACCATTTACTTTACGAGCAATCAAAATAAGAGTTACGAACAATCCGACGATAGATAAAATCGTTACCGGTTGATGAAGATCCCCAAAAGCTACTAAATTATCTGGATTTGCAACGACAATTCCCGCCATTTTTAATCCAATAAAGGCTATGAAAAGACCAATTCCTGATGTAATCCCATATTTTAAAGAAGCTGGAATGGAATGTATTAATGTTTCTCGCAACTTCGTAAAGGATAATAATAGAAATAACACACCTGCTAAAAACACAGCTCCAAAAACAACTTGATAACTAATTCCATGTACAGCTACTACACTTGTAAAATAAGCATTCATCCCCATCCCTGGAGCAATGGCGATAGGATACTTTGCAAAAAGAGCCATGATCAACGTACCGATAACGGCTGAGGCAATCGTCGCCACAAACACTTGATTAAAAGGTACTCCTGCCGCTGAAAGAATCGCAGGGTTTACAAAGATGATATACACCATCGTTAAAAAGGTAGTGATTCCTGCAAGAATCTCTGTTTTTACATTTGTTCCTAATTCCTTTAACTGAAAAAAGCGTTCCATAAATCCTCCTAAAAATTAAAAATTCCTAACTATAAATGGGTAGACTTCTCCTACCCATTCGTAGTTAGGAATTAACGGTTCCTAGTAGAGACTCTTAGACCATATTTCTAAGAATATACGAATGAAAAATCACAACAAAATGTATTATATACGAACTTTTATTATCCGTAAACATTTATTGTTCGTATTTTACTCGTATTTCACAAAAAATCCTTTTAAACTCTTCATAAAAAAAGAGAAAGCTCTCACTTCCTCCTAAAACCACTTCAACTTCCATACATCCTTAAAAAAATCTTCAATGCTTGTTGTTTGTCTATTGTTATAGCTTTTTCTAACCGTTTCTAACAGCCATGCCGGAATGGATTTTCCATCTATTAAACGATAATACTCCTCGTATCCTCTTTTTAAATGCTCCCACCGACCGTCATCTCCAGGTAATAAATATTCAGATACATCGATGATTTTCACTTTGTCATCTTGTAATAGAATATTTTTCAAGTGAATATCACGAGGATTTAAACCCTTCTTTCTTGCGTAAGCTCTCGCTTTATCCACCTCTTGAATCACCTGTAATGGAATATGAATCCCTCGCTGAAGACAATCATAAAGTGTGATGCCTGACTCATAACTTACGACTAGATACCGGTCTCTTGCTTCATAGCAGGTCGAAAAATAAGGAGAAGATCCCAGTTTTTCATACACCTTTGCTTCCATCTGAATTTTTTCTAATTTATCATCAGCAAACAGTTTATATGCATAGGCTGGCGCATGAATATATTGAAAAACAGCTGCATCCGTACCAACACCAATACACTTCAATTCTTTTACATTCCCCTGAATCGAAACGGGTTGATTATTTGGATTCGAAGAAATAGTTATATGGGACAGGAGCTCATCAATAATTTCACATTCTTTTTCCATATTCAGCCCCCTATCTATCTTGAAATCTATTTAGTTAGGGTATCACAATCATTCAAGTTAATAAAATATTATGACCTGTCATATAATGGACAACCCGTTAATAGGTATTTATTATCTTGGAGGTGGTTTGAGTGAACGAAAATAAAAAATTAGCCATTGAGCTTGCAAAAGCATTAATTCAAAATAACCATGTGAAGCCACGATTCAGTCACACAAGAAACAATGACATCGGAGATGAAAACTCAATTGAATACCTAATTGGGGATTCTCGCTATTCGTTTATAGACATTGTCTCCCATTATTTGGACAATATTGAGCGCATTAAGAAGTGGAACTAGTTGCCCCGCTTCCTTACTAAAATATATTCTATAAAAGCACACAAATTCATTAAAGAGGATAAGTTATCCTTTTTTAGTAAAAAAACGAATATTTCAAAAGGAACTCCTAAAAATAGAATGAAAGGATGTGCTTTTATGAAAAATGAGACAGTTATTGCAGAACTAAATGCCCTTCTAAAGGGTACTTACATGGGGATCCGCTCGATGGAGCACTATATTGAAAAAGTCGCTGATGAGGAACTAAGAAGACATTTTCAGTCAATGCAACAGGAAACAAAGCACAATGCCCAAATACTTGCCGAACGGATTCAAAATTTAAGTGGTGTACCAGCTGATAGCGAAGGGATAACAGGAGCCATGCAAGGTTATTTACATCGGATGATGCTCTCAGAGGATCCTAAAGATATCCTTGAGGATGCCTTAAAAGGTGTAGATGATTACGGTGTACACTATTCAGAAGAACTTGTAAGAGGAGATTTAGATCCTGAAAGCAGACAAATCGTTGAAGAAGTCATTGATACAAATCGAAGACATGCTGACTTTTTAAGACAATTACTACAGCAGTAGACCATCTGAATCAGGAGATGGTCTTTTTTTTTAACAAGAGTATCCTTCACTCGTAATTTGATATCATCTGCCACAGCTTTCATAAAACACTAAAACGTGTAGGTGGAGCGGCTCTTCCGACATTTTTAAAGGAACCGGTGACAATTTCAAATCCTTTAGAGTTCGCTCTTGCCTCTACATTTATTTCTTTCATTGCATTGACTAAAATTGCCCCATCAATAAGAAGATTTAGGATTAATACAAATACATTGATCCATAGCCCTCCCTGGGATTCGGCAGGATGTTGAATTAAATGCCTTCCTTCTAAAATCGTTTCATACGCCATAATCGTCACACAATAACTGCAACCATACAAAAAATATTGATCCCACGTCCAAACCCCTTGAATACTTATATCTCCATTAACTTCATCACCTGGAGTATATGGACGGTATGTATGGATGGAAGTAGATTGCCGTAATGGCTTCCATGAGATTGAAGCCAAACGTGAGTTCTTCTTGGAAGAGGCAATCTTACTTGATGAACAAAAACTCACAAATAGTCTTAAACAGTACTTGACTGAAAGCAAGTGAACGTCCTCATTCTTATACTCAACCATTTTCCTTTTCAACCCCTGGTGGATATAGTCCACGTTCGTATAATCCAATGGGAGGGATGATCGGAGGTTTAGCTATGGGAGTACTTGGAGGTCTTCTTTTAAGCGAAATGATGGGAAGTGCAGTAGAGGCCATGGGCTTTGACGATGAAATGGAGGAAGTTGAGGATTTTGATCTTGGAGATATCTTTGGAGGAGACGAAGACTAAATAAATCCTATTGACGTGAATTAAGTTGATATATTATTATATTTTATACAGTCCTTCGAGTTACGACTGTACAATAAGTTATATACTCCAAAGGGGAGTAGCTAACAGTTATGTCGACATTACGTGATTTCAATCACCGGCTTAACTGGCAACGTATTTGTTGTTTGCGAGACCTTTGCCATTCGGTAAAGGAAATATATGAAACCCAGCCTTTATCATTTATGGTAGAGGCTTTTTATTTATTTATAAGGAGGAGAATGACCATCTAAACGCATCACTATCACCTATTATTTACTTTATAAAAGAGGAGAAGATAGTTTAGTTGGACAGTGATTCACACAGGCGTATCTTTATTTGTTAACACTATTTATTACATTAAAACTCTATGTACTTTCAATATTGACCTTAGAAACATATTCGCCACCTAGATTCATAGCTTTACAATCTAATACTGAAAATATAAACACTCAAATAATTAGTTTATCCATAAAATGGAGGGTATCAATTGTTTAATATATTTACTACGCTACTAAAAGCCGGTTCACCTACTGTTGACCTTAAAATTAATCAGCCATTTGCTCAAATCGGCGAGACGATAACTGGTTGTTTTTATCTCCATGGAGGCCGTAAAACTCAAAAAATTAAGAGGCTTGAATGTAGTTTAGTTAAAGAATACGAAGATGGAAGCTTCGATACGGTTGAAGAAGTAACAACCATTTTAATGTCGAAGCAACTAAGTGAAAAGGAAACGCTCGAATTCCCTTTCACTTTTGTGATAACTGATAAATTCCAACCAACCACAAACAATATTACCTATCGATTTCATACAAATCTTGTCTACTCAGATAACCTTTCAAGTAAAGATCATGATGAACTGGTTATTCTTACTTCAGAAGTAGATGATTAATTAAAATAGGGAGGCAATTGCCTCCCTACGTATTTTTTCTGCCTTTTGCAGAATTTTCTTTTGCATGTGCTTCGTGTTCAGCAACGATAGCTTCAGCAGGAATATGGTTATTTTTTTTCGGACGATTCGCTTGTGCACGATGTTTTTTTCCCATGATGATCCCTCCATGCTATATTTTAATTTTATTAAGCATGTGCTTAAATAGGATTGGAAATCCTACAACATATCTTCCCTCAATAAAAATAAAGCATTCATGTAAATTACATAGGAATAAATATCTCATTCATTGCCTGAGATCATATTAAACGCTACTTCTTTTCCATCACTATAAGCTTTCAAATACTCATATTTTTTATTAATATTTACTTTATACAATAACTCATGGTCTAGATCATGATTGGTATAATCAGTGGTAGTTTCTGTGTTATAAATAATCTGTAGTGTATCTCCATTTTCTTCGACATCGAAATCAGTAATATAGACCGCAGCCTCACCCTGTTTTACATTGGCACTATTCAAATACACATAAACTCCCTTTTCGGAATCGAAGTAAACATTTACTCCATTTTCATCCTCGAGATCACTAATAAAAGATTGGATCTCTTGCTTCACATCTTTTTTTTCGACTTGAGAATTAGATAGACTCGAGCTACAGCCGGATAGTAAACCTGATAATGTTAGTATCAATACGATCTTTTTCATGTATACCCCCTTTTTCATCAATCTTAAAGAGTGCGTAAATCAAGATTTACTCGGAAACTTCCTCATACAGTGTTCCATTCGTATCCATAATGACAATCTCAGATTGTACTCGGTTAAGACCAATACCGATAACAGGGTTCTTCTCTTCAGATTGGTTATAGTAGGATCTTATCTTAATTAACGTGGTATGACCTTGTTCCTCTACATCCAAAACCTCTATATCGTTACCTTTCATTTTACCACCAAGAGACAACACAATCCCTTTATTTCCTTCTAAAATGGTAAAAACTTTATAGCCCGTAATTGATAAATCGTTCTGAACTCTTTCTTCATATAAACTGATTGCATCCCCAGAAGAATAGCTTGATTTTTTAATGACCCAGTAGTCTACTTTATTTATAAATGTAAATCCAAAATATAAGACAACAAATAACAGTACACAGGTGTAAACAGATTTTTTCCATAATGAGCTTTTGCCGAAAAATGAAAACAAAAAAGATGTAGATAATATCCCCACGCCTAGTACCCCATACGGCATACCTTCAAATCCTCCAATCAGGAAGATACTTCCCAACAATGTCAAAAAACCAACTATTATTAAGATTAGTACCCTTTTCATATTTTCTATATTCTTCGAAAATAAAAATGTAAGAGCGTAAGTTCCTAGTCCTGTCAACAATCCAATTAGATAAGTATTTACAAACATTCCCCTTCCTCCTGTTCTCTCCCTTATATGTAAAATAATAACATAACCCGCTAAAGGAGGGTAACATTTTTCACTATTTGAAACAATTTTCTCATTTGTATATGTACATTTTACAATAGAACAAAGGACGTTAACCTCAAGATTAACGTCCTTCCTAAAACCTGTTAAATCGTCCACTCCAATAACACCCCGGCGTGAGTTAGTCCTCCACCGAAGCCGTATAATAAAATTTTATCTCCACGTTTTATTTTCCCCTCCGTTACCCCTTTATCCAATGCAAGAGGGATTGTTGCTGCAGAGGTATTCCCGTATTCCACTAAGCTTTTTAGTGTTTTTTCTATCGGAAATTGGCTTCTTTCACAAATGGACTCAATGATTCTAAGATTCGCACTGTGTGGTACAAACCAATCAATTTCTTGTAAGCTTATGTCTGTCTTTTCTAGTACGGACAACATCCCTTTTGGAACCGTATTAACAGCCCATTTATATACTTCTCGCCCATTTTGTGTAATGTTTCCTGTTGCCGTTAGGCTTTCTCCGTTTATACTCTCAGATAAATCTGTACAGTATAAGTTCTTCCCAAGTTCCCCTTGTGAACCTAAATGTGAGGAGAGGAAACTTGGACTATCTTCATTATATTCCACAAGAACTGCTCCCCCACCATCACCAAATAATACGCAAGTCGTTCTATCAGTAAAATCAGTTATTTTTGACATCGTTTCTGCACCAATAACCAAAACCTTTTTATTCAAACCAGCAGTAACTAAACCATTGGCAACGTGTAAACCATAGGTAAACCCTGCGCATGCCGCATTCAGATCAATCGCTCCGGTATGAGGAATTCCGAGCTTAGCTTGGACTAATGCAGCAACACTTGGAGTTTTGAAATCTGGTGTCATGGTACATACAATAATCATATCTACATCATGAACAGTCTTGTTATTTTTTTCGATTAAATTCTCTACCGCTTTTACACAAATATCACTTGTAAACTCTTGTTGGCTTGCTATTCTTCTTTCCTTTATACCAGTGCGTTTGATGATCCATTCATTGTTTGTGTCAACCATCCGCTCTAAATCTTCATTTGTTAGTATTTTCTCTGGTACATACGAACCTACGGCAGTGATTTGTGCTCTCGAGTCGTTCATTCCTTCACCTCATTAATAGATATACATTCATTATAACTAACTAATAGTATCTGGTGCTAACTTTATGTAATTTTAGAGAACTTTTTTCACCATTCTTTCTTGATTAGTAAAAGTGGATTTTCCCGCGAGAAAAGGGTATTCTAGAACAATCGAACTTTTATTTAATTTTATTGAAGGGGATTTATTATGATTGCAAAAACAGAAGAAGATATTAAGGGATTGAAGGAAATCGGGAGAATCGTTTCCTTGATCCGTGAGGAATTGGTGCAAAAGACGGTTCCAGGGATTACTACACAAGAGCTTGATGATATGGCTGGTATTCTTTTTGAAGAGAACGGAGCAATTTCTGCACCTAAGGGTGAATATAATTTTCCTGGCTACACTTGCATAAGTGTGAATGAAGAAGTGGCACATGGAATTCCTGGAAAGCGTGTGATACAAGAAGGAGATATTGTTAACATTGATGTGTCCGGCTCTAAAAATGGCTATTTCGCCGATACAGGTATTTCCTTTGTTGTTGGTGAGGGAGACCCTATTCTTACGAAGATTTGCGAAACAGCAAAAGAAGCATTCGAAATGGGATTGAAGAAAGCAAAACCTGGCTCAAAGAAGAGTGGACTCGGAAAAGCTGTAATGGCTGTAGCCAGAAAGAATGGATTAACGGTTATTAAAAATCTAACTGGTCATGGCATCGGACGGAGAATTCATGAAGCCCCTGATCATATTTATAATTACAATGAAACCTGGGATGATGAACTGTTAAAAGATGGTATGGTCATCGCTTTTGAACCATTCATCTCCACACAAGAAGAGGAAGTGTTCCAAAACGAAGGTGATGACTGGACATACGTCACAGAAAAAAGCTTTGTTGCTCAATGTGAACATACCATCATTCTTACTAAGAATGGACCGATCGTGATTACTCGATAAATTGATATTTCAATCACAATTACGAAAAGGAACTTGCTATTTTCACACAGCAAGTTCCTTTTCGCTATTTATTGATCAATTTATTAATATCCTCTACTGTAGGAAGAGCAGAAATCGCTCCCTTTCCTTCTGTAGTTAATGCCCCACTTGCATTCGCGAATGTAAGAAATTCCTCCGCTTTTGTCTCTAGTAGTTGTTCTAATTCTTCAATACTGGCGTTATTTTCTAAAAGCTTGTATAAGAAGCCACCAATAAAAGCATCTCCAGCACCTGTTGTATCTTGTACATTTGCCTTAAAACCATGAGATTCGTACTTTTTACCATTTACATAAAGTTCTGCACCACTGGCTCCTTTGGTATAAATGATTGCTTTTACCTCTCCTTGAAATAGAGAAGAAATGGCTGTTTCTTCGTCAGCTAACCCAGTAATAAATTCGAGCTCTTCATCCGAAATTTTGACGATATGAGCCTCTGGAATAAATGCCAGAATGGTATTTTTGCATTCTTCTGCATCCTTCCAGAGGGGTAGTCTTACATTGGGATCAAAACTAACAAGGCCGCCTTTTGCTTTCATCGCTCGAATCGCTTTCGTATGCGCCTGCTTCATTGGGCTTTCAACTAAGTCAACCGAACAAAAGTGGAGAATGTCTCCCTTATTAAACCACTCTTCATCAATTTCTGCTTCATCTAACAGTAAATCAGCTGATGGATTACGGTAAAAAGAAAAATCTCTCTCTCCGTCTAGTCGAAGAGAAACAAAGGCAAGACCTGTATTGGCCTCTGTCGTCCTGCTGACCTTATCTGTCTCTACGCCGGCTTCTTCCAACTTTTCTACTAAAAAATCACCGAACGCATCTACTCCAAGCTTAGTAATCATAGAAGAGGATCCACCATATTTGGCAACCGCTGCCGCTACGTTAGCTGGAGCTCCTCCTGGTGCACGTTCAAAAGAAATAACATCCTTTAATGCTTTTCCTTTTTCCAAAGGGATAAAATCAATTAATACTTCTCCGATAGAAAATAACTTCCCCATTTCCCTACCTCTTTCTACTGATTTGTTTGTAATTCCCATTTCTTTGCCTGAAAAGAAACCTTCCCTCCTGTAGCAAAAAAGCGGATTCCTTCACTCTCTCGGCTAGGAAAGATTCTACTGGTAAAAACTTCTTCTCCATCATTAACAAAAATCTCAACTGAGGACACATCAACAAAAATCTGAAGCTTAACTTTCTTGCTGTCCATCGTACATTTTCTCACTGTCCCATAAGACGTGGCAAAGGATGTTCCAGAATGTGTCCGATCGAGGACTAGCTTCTTTTCTATCGTATCATAAGTAATGATTGTTTTTTCATTTTTTCCTGTTCGAAATTCAATCCCAAAGGTTTTTGCATCTTGGTTTTGAAATTCAGTAATTAGCTCATAAGTCGTGCCGGTGAACCCAGCGTAGGATTTACCTTCATCGTGAAGATTATCCTCTATACTTTTTTCATTTTTTCTTAACCCTTGTAATTCTTTTACTGGATTTTGAAGTAGTTTCCCATTTTTTTCGGTTAGCTCTCTTGGTAAGGATAGACAATGAGCCCAACCATGTGAATCCGTAGGATAGTCGATTTCCGGAAGACCAACCCATCCAACTAAGATACGTCTCCCCTTATGATCCTCCATCGTTTGTGGTGCGTAGAAATCAAAGCCACGATCCAGTTCTTGAAACTCTCCGTGGGAAAATAAACCATTCTCCACATCAAGTTGATTTCCTATCAAGTATCCAGATTGGTAAATATTTTGATATAAATCACCATTTGGAGCAATTCCTTGTGGTGAAAAAACTAGAATTCCCTGATCACCCAGTTCAAAATAATCGGGACATTCCCACATATAACCGAATTGAGGAAGCTCTGTTTTCATTTCACCTTTAAAGGACCAACTCAATAAATCATTTGATTGATAAAGGACTATACACCCAGTTTCATTTGTTCTTTGAGCTCCAATCACCATAAAAAACTGATTGTCTTTTTTCCATATTTTCGGATCACGAAAATGATCGGTATATCCTTCTGGTACCTCAGAGAGAACCGGAGGGAGCTTTGTTATTTCTCCATCATGATTCATCACGGCTAAACATTGATATGGATTCCTTCCCCAATCATTATCACGTGTGTTTCCTGTATAAAGTAAATATAACTTCCCCTCATGTTCGATGGCACTCCCTGAGTAAGCACCATGACTATCAAAATAGTCACCTGGCTTGATCCCAATTCCTGCATCTTCCCAGTTCACCAAGTCCTTTGATTTCACATGATACCAATATTTCAACCCGTGAACCGGTCCTAAAGGGAACCATTGATAAAATAAATGATATTCACCGTTAAAGTAGGAAAAACCGTTTGGGTCGTTTAATAATCCTGTATTCGGTTGTATATGAAAAGTTTGTCGCCAGACTGAATTATTCACTCTTTGTTCCAATTCAAGTACTTCTTCCTGGCTTGCTTCTTCCAACGTTCGATATCTTCGTTCTTTTGTCCATTCCATGTTAGTCTTCTCCTTATGCAAACAGAGGGGAATCAAAATCGCGATTCTCCCTCCTCATTTTTCAGTCTTAAGCTGCTTTAAGCCCGTTTTTCTCTTTTTCTTTCTTTTCCTCACGCTTCCCTAATACATAGGTCACAGCAAAGGCTACTGAAAAGGCAATTGCCATACCGATTATATAAGAGATAATGGATCCCGGCTTAATAGAGATAATCCCAGGAAGTCCCGCCGCACCAAGAGCAACAGCTTTTACTTTAAATAGCGTCACAAACGCTGCTCCTACAGCTGATCCGATAATGGCACCGATAAATGGAAAACGCAGCTTTAAATTCACTCCGAACATAGCAGGCTCCGTAATACCGAGTAACGCTGAGATACCTGCTGCTGAAGCAACACCTTTTGTCTTGGCATTTTTCGTAATTAAAAGGACCGCCAGTGTTGATGCACCTTGTGCAATATTTGACATGGCAGCAATAACGAAGATAAAAGAACCGCCTGTTTTAGCCATATCTGCTAGCAGTTGCGTTTCTACTGCAATAAAGCTGTGGTGCATACCTGTGATAACAATTGGCGCATAAAGAAGTCCAAAGATTGCTCCCCCGATAAAACCAGTCGTGTCATACAACCAAATTAAGCCGTCAGTTAGTAAGTTCCCTGCCGAACGAGTTATAGGGCCAACTGCTGTGAATGTTAAAAGACCTGTAACAAATATAGTTAATAATGGCGTTAATAAGTTATCTAATGCAGATGGAATCACTTTGCGTAAACCGTTTTCAATTTTTGCTAAAATAAACGATGCTGCAAGAACTGGTAGAACACTACCCTGATATCCGACCTTTTCGATTTCTAAGCCAAGAATGTTCCAAACCGGAATCGTTCCATTTAACAAAGCATCTCCATAACCATACCCATTCAATAAGTCTGGGTGAACCATCAGCATTCCAAGAGCTGCCCCTAAATACTGATTGCCGCCAAAACGTTTTGTGGCTGAAAATCCAATTAAAATTGGTAAGAAAACAAATGCAGCATTCGCAAACGTATTAATAAGTGCAGCTAAATCAGCAAGTTCAGGCTTTGCTTCAACAAGCGATTTTCCAGCGATAAATAAATCTTGAGCCGTTAATAGATTGTTAATCCCCATCAATAAACCACCAGCTACAATCGCTGGGATAATAGGTACAAAGATATCCGAAAGCATCTTTACAAAACGTTGAAGCGGATTCATTTTCTTTGATCCAGCATCCTTTACGTCGCTCGTAGACATTTCTTCTATATTTGTTAATCTAGTAAACTCTTTATATACTTCATTTACCGTTCCGGAACCAAGGATAATCTGATACTGACCTCCAGTTGAGAACGTTCCCTTTACTACATCCATTTCTTCAAGAACATTTGTATCTACTAAGCTTTCATCCTCTAATACTAGTCGAAGTCTTGTTGCACAATGTGCAGCAGCTGAAACATTTTCCTTGCCGCCAATAGCTTTAAGAATTTCCTCAGCAATTAATGAATAATTCATTGGTATTTCCTCCTTATTCTATTGTGGAACCGATTCCAAATTTGATTAAAAAAAATTTAAGTGGTGGAACCGGTTCCTTTTTTTAATATTATTTCACCGGTTCCTAGGTGTTTATTTTTGGAACCGGTTCCGATAAGTTGATTATAATTCATGTTTTATGAAACTGTCAACGCTTCCACGAGAAATTAATTCAAAATTTGTGTATGTGATTTTTTCTATTTGTTCCCCTTCAATCAATTTAAGCATTTTTTGTGCAGCTATTTTCCCCGCATTTTTAAATTCGTATTTGACAGTCGTGAGGCTTGGATGAATGTACTCTGTTACCTCATATCCACCAAACCCCGTAACAGATAAATCCTTTGGAATATCTAATCCCTTTATAAAGGCTGCTTTACAAGCACCTAGGGCAATATTATCTGTCGCACAGACGATGATCGATGGTTGAAAATCTTCAATAATACATGTCGCTTGCTCGAGAGCCTCACCCATCCCAAACCCTGTTTCATAATATTTAACCTCGCACCCTTCAATACCTGAAACTGCATCTTTGAAGCCATCTCTCCGTTGTACACCTACAGAAATATCTTTTGGTGTTACACCTAAATAAGCTATTTTTCTATGACCTTTCTCTAAAACATGTTTCCCTATTGCTTTTGCTGCTTCGTAATCTTGATGGATAATACTATAAACTTCTTGATGCTGTTGGCCTACGAGAAGGACCGGTATATCAATTTTTTCAAAAGCTTCTAGATGCTTATCGGTTATTTTAGTCGCCAACAAAATAATTCCTGCTACCTTTTGTCTTGCAAAACTGTAAAGACTCTCTATTTCTCTTTCTTCATCTTGACTTGTATTCGAGATGACCATTTGGCATCCAGCTTCTCTGAGTTGTTCATCAATCCCAATAAGTGTTCTTGCAGAAGCAAAAGAATCTAACCGCGGAACAACGGTTCCAATAATACTCGTCTTCTTTGCTTTTAAACTTTGAGCAAACGTATTCGGAACATACCCCGTCTCGTTTATCACTCTCTCTATTTTCAGTTTTGTCGCATCTCCAATCGACCCACCGTTCAAGTAACGCGAAACGGTACTCTTCGCCACACCAGCGATACGAGCAATATCTGCAATTGTTGTCATATTGTCACTCCGTTATAAATTCTTCTATGTAATTATCCTCTTAAGCCGGTAATATTTCAAATTTAGAGCAGGTACTAGTGGAATCGTTGCACTAAATACTTGTATAGGACATGTGATAAATTTCTGGTCCAATTATTTCTTTGCTTGAGTTCTAATTATAGAATAAAGCCACTAAGCACCATACCTATATTAATCACGATATGAAAAATAATAGATGGGTAAATGCTATTTGTTTTTAAGACCATCACTCCATAGAAAAGCCCTCCTACAGAAAAAAAGAGACAAAGAATAAATGGAATGCCTATAATAAGATGCAACAATCCAAAGCCAATACTTGTGACAGCAAGTGCGTAAGATACCGAAACAAATTTAACTAAGCTTGATAATAACATCCCCCGCCAGATCAGTTCCTCAAGTGTAGCGTTAATGAGTGAAAATAAGACACAAAATACGATAAATGAGTTGGTTATAAAAAGTTCTTGTTGTAAAACAAATGGTAGAAAAGCTGCTCCGGAAGAAACAATCACAATGATCATTAAATTGGACAACTTTATGGAGTGAAAAGGTAATTCAATCACGGTACTCCAGCGGGGCATTTGATGATAAAAAAAGATTTTCTTATCACTTACTCGATGAGAAATGTATAATCCCGCTACAATAATCAAAAGCAAACATCTGTTTAAAAGAATCTTCGTCTCTCTTGGAAAATTATATTGTCCTATCACGATATTCATTATCTGATAAATTATTAAACTAACAAGGAAATAGATAAAAAGCGAGCATACAAACCGAGAGTTTCTGAGTTTTATATAAAGAAATAAAAATACAATTAGTATCGAAATCGACCCAAACCACATTTTATAGGAGATTACACAAATCCCCATCAAAAACAAAATAGCCATTAGAATATTTTTCTGCCCTAAAAGAATCGTCATAACCACTCCTACTTTTTATTAATATAATACCATTTAATTCCTTTTATAGGTAAAAAAGTTCCGAGCACACGCGAAACTACATCACCAAAAAAGACATCCCAGTAAATGAGATGTCTTCCTGATAATACTAGCTTCTATTTATAGTTCTTCCCCATTGGAAGCAATAACATTTTTATACCAATCGAACGATTTCTTCTTGCTTCTTGCTAATGTTCCATTGCCGTAATCGTCTTGGTCTACGTAGATGAATCCATAACGTTTAGACATTTCTGACGTACCGGCACTGATTAAATCAATGCAGCCCCAGCTTGTGTAACCAATTAGATCTACGCCCTCTTTGATTGCTTCTTTCATTTGCTCAATATGAGCACGCATATAATCAATACGGTAATCATCGTTGATAGAACCATCTTCTTCTACTTTATCGTAAGCGCCAAGACCATTCTCAACAATAAATAAAGGTACCTGGTAGCGATCGTACATTTTCTTTAATGTAATACGCAAGCCCTTTGGATCGATCTGCCATCCCCAATCCGATGACTCTAAGTAAGGATTTTTTACTCCGCTAAAGAAGTTTCCTTTTTCCTTTTTCTTACCTGGTGCCCCACTAGCAACCATAGACATATAGTAGCTGAATGATAGGAAGTCTACTGTATGTTGTAATAAAATTTCTTCGTCTCCAGGAAGCATGTTAATTTTAATATCATTTTCTTCAAAATAGCTCAACATATAGCTTGGATAATATCCACGAACTTGAACATCAGTGAAGAATAAGTTCATTTGATCTTCTTTTTGTGCTTCTAATACATCATCTGGACTACATGTTTCAGGATATACTTCCATACGAGCTAACATACATCCAATCATAGCATCAGGAATAATTTCATGACATGCTTTAACTGCTCTTGCGCTAGCAACAAATTGATGATGAAGAGCTTGATATACCGTTTGTTCCTTATGCTCCACTTCGTCAATTAAAATTCCGCTTCCGATATACGGAGAAAGTGTAGAAATATTGATTTCATTAAAAGTTAACCAGTATTTTACTTTTCCTTTATAACGATTGAACACTGTTTCTGCATAATGAACAAAGAACTCAACTACACGACGATCTGCCCAACCATTGTAATTTTGTACTAAGCTGAGTGGAATTTCGTAATGTGATAAAGTCACAAGTGGCTCAATTCCATACTTTAATAACTCATCAAATACTTTGTCATAGAAAGCTAGTCCTTCTTCATTTGGCTCTCTATCATCACCGTTTGGAAATATACGAGGCCAAGAGATGGACATACGGAATGTTTTAAAGCCCATTTCTGCAAACAAAGCAATATCTTCTTTGTAACGATGGTAGAAGTCGATTCCACGACGTTTTGGGAAGTTATCTCCGCCTTTACCTGCTAAAAGATCTTCTAGTTCCTTTTTGCTTTTCACGTCCATCTCGATTTCATTTCCACGTTCTTCTTTTGGAACAAATTGAACCATGTCAAAGATCGATAATCCTTTACCACCTTCGTTATATGCACCTTCTAATTGGTTTGCAGCCGTAGCTCCACCCCATAAAAACCCTTCTGGGAATTGATTGTTTTTCATGATTGTTCCTCCTAGCCTGTTCTCTAAAATGTTATTAGTTAGTCTATAGGAATATAGTAATTTTAATTCGTGTGATAGTAAATATTTGTGGAGTATCTAGTTTTTAATAACAGAGGTTGTTATACGTTACAAAGTTGTAACACTATGTTACATTAGTAAAAGTATGATTAAAGAGCAGCGATTTCTAAGGAGAGGTTCCCTTTTATGTTTACAAACGAGGTCATTAAATCATTCAATGAATTAGAAACATCTATATATAATTATGTTTGCCAAAATGGTGAGAAAGTTGCCTATATGAGAATACGTGAATTAGCCGATGAAACACATGTTTCCACAGCGACCATATTACGTTTTTGCCGTAAACTTAATTGCGAAGGTTTTTCAGAGTTTAAAGTTAAGCTTAAAATGCATCTAGGCGAAGAGAAAAAAACAACACTAAAATATTCAGACCATTCAGTAGTTGAGTTTTTCGAGCGAACATTAAATGGAGATTTAGAAGTTAAAATTAAAGAGGCTGCAAAACTGATTGCAGAAGCCGATCATGTTATTTTTATCGGGAGCGGCAGCTCAGGTATTGTTGCTGAATACGGAGCCAGATATTTCTCTAGTTTGGGGAAATTCTCACTTTATATAAAGGATCCTTTCTTACAGCTTCACTCCAAACACCACGATAAAAGCGTGACGATCGCATTATCGGTGTCGGGTGAAAACTTTTTTACGATAGAACACTTGAACCAACTGAAGCAAGAAAAAAGTACCATTATTAGCATTACAAATAATACACGTTCAACGATAGCCAAAATATCTGATGTAAACATTGCATATTACGTGACGGAAGAAATTTATGAAAAAGCCAATATTACCACTCAAGTGCCCGTCGTGTATATTTTAGAATCTCTCGCACGTGAAGTACATAGACAAAGTTAAACCATTATTAAGATTTGGTTTACATCCACCCCTATGCAGCCGTTTCAGGAACGCCTTTTACTGACTTTCGGTCTTCACTTACCTTATGAAGGTCGTTTCAAACTGACTTTTTTCAACTTTTGATCTTCATTATTCTTATGAAGATCATTTCTCTCCGCTCTTTATCAACTTTTGATCTTCATTAGCCCTATGAAGATCACTCCTCTCCATTCTTTATCGACTTTTGATCTTCATCAGCCCTATGAAGATCATTTCTCTCCGCTCTTTATCAACTTTTAATCTTCATCACCTTTTTTCTTATTTAAATTCTCATTACCAAAAATCTTTTCCCTTAAATCAACAAAGTCATAAAAACTAGTCATTCTTTAGTTTGGTAGACTGCTAATACATTAGTAGAGTCTCTTGAGAGATTTTCTTTTTCTATGTTTTAATATGTAAAAAAGAAAATCGAAGGAGTAGTACGATGTTTTTCTATATTTGCATGTCATTATCTATCATTCTAATACCTGGTCCCGATATGATCTTTGTTCTTACACAAAGTATTTCATCAGGTATAAAAGCAGGAGTCCGTACAATTTTAGGTTCCTTAACGGGAACATTTATTCATACCTTACTTGCTGCGTTTGGCTTGTCGATTATCGTTCAAAAATCACCCTTTGTTTTTGAGGTAATTAAATATGGCGGAGCCGTTTATTTACTATTCTTAGCTATTCAATCTTTTCGTGAAAAAAGTGAATCTACTCAATTAGAACCTGATAGTGCTCAGTCAAAGGGCTTTTTTAGAAAAGGTTTTATAACGAATATTGCTAATCCAAAAATGCCTATTTTCTTTTTAACCTTTTTACCACAGTTTGTACATGTAGGTACGGGAGATGAATCGTTTCAAATCTTTTTCTTAGGGATCATCTTCATCATAGAAACCTTTATTGTCTTTTTTATTGTTTCATTATTCTCTTCACGTTTAAGAGACAAATTGAGTGGAAATGCTTTGGTATCTAACATTATTAATTACTTTAAGGGAACTATTTTTGCTGGGTTGGGGATAAAATTGCTTCTTTTAAGTAGGTAGAGAAGAACTTACGGGGTGTTAAGGAGACGGAACACCCCGTTTGCTTTCTTCTGGAAGAGTACCCAATATCGAGATTACCGAACCAATTGCTTGAATCCAACTTCCAGTAAAGATAATTACATCACCAGGCGAATCAGAATCAGAATCAGA
>NZ_JAKFCQ010000003.1:0-6920 GCF_036676585.1 Robertmurraya sp. | reverse complement strand
ATTAGGTCCTCCTAAATGTCTCAAAGTGGAAACGGACTACAGTTTAAAGGATAGCTGAACCTCTTTGCTGTCAAAGACTTGAACTTCATGAATGATTTCACGAACGGCATTTTGTTGAATTTCAAATACGTTACTACTCAATGCCTCTTTTAGCTCTTTTGCCTTCAAATGTATAAATTTCTGTATATCCTTATCATTCATGGGGTCCTCGATAGCAGCTTCGAGGACTTTTATTTTTTCTTCAAGTTCCAATTTCTCTGAATCAAGTCTTGTACGATCATCTTTTAATTCTGCAAGGGGGATAACTCCTTCTTCATAAGCTTCCTTTTGTCGTTGCCACTTTTCACCGATGGATTTAAGGTTCCGTTTAGCTTGGCTTAATTCATCTCTGACCTTCTTCTGATGAGTAGAAGTCTCCACATACCCGTGGATGGGAACCGAAGCACCCTTGGCTAATTGACCTAGCTTTTCCAATACATAAGGCTCGATAACCTCAGTTTGAATATAGTGATTGAAGCACAGTCCTTTTTTCTGATAGTTACTGCATATGTATCGAAAATTTCGCAGGGTCTCTCCTTCTTTCTTCCATTTGGAAAATGTTCCAATCATACGAGATCCACAATGGCCACACTGGACCATCCCTGATAGCAGATAGTTACTTCGCTTCGATCGGGGAGCCACACCCTTTGTTTTGTCAATTTTCTCCTGAACGGCATCGTAAATTTCTTTATGAAGGATAGGTGGGTGGGTACCTTCGGCAACGATCCATTCCTCTTCCGAATTCTCAATCAGCTTTTGGCCTTTCCGTTTTTGTTTGTTCCATACGAGATCTCCTATTAGCATCCGATTTTCGGTAAAAAATACCCTGATTGCTTTGGCAGACCATTGGCCCCTATTTTTGGTTAAAACTTTTTCTTTATTTAGCAACTTAGCAAGCTGAAATGGACCATATCCCTCGATGTACATCTCTGCTATCTTCCTGACCCATTTTGCTTCTTCTTCGTTGATCACCAGCTGCTTATCAATCAAATCATAACCGAAACAGGGGCGGCTAATTGGCTTGCCTTGGTGGGCAAGATGCTGCATGTTATCCTTCACCCTTTCAGCGATCCGTTCCCGTTCAAATTCAGCAAACACCCCAAGGAGCTGGAGTACCATTCGACCGGCAGCTGTGGAAGTGTCGAAAGCTTCAGATGAAGATTTATAGACACATTCATTTTCATCAAGGAAATCAGTGAATTGTAGTAGGTCCAGTAGCCGACGGGTAAGGCGGTCGATCTTCGTAGTCACGACAGCCTGGATACGTCCATTTTGAACATCCGTGACCATACGTTGGAAGGCAGGACGGTTGGTATCTTTGGCGGAGTATCCATCATCAATATAAAACTCATATTCTCGCCACCCTTGGGAGGTAGCATAGGCTTGGAGGCGTTCCTTTTGTTCTGCTATGGAAACACCTTCTTTTGCTTGTTCATCGGTACTAACGCGAACATAAAGGGCTACTATCACAATATGATTCCACCTCATTCAAACATAGATATGATTCCTATTTTCCCATTGTTGTATTGAGCCATCATATCCACCTTTTTGTTATAAAGGAGCTCTACCTGATCGATGAGCAAACGGGATTGTTGTAATTAGGGAGAGTAGTGAGCATACAAGTGACAAAACTCTTCCCCACAGATAATCCGGCGCTCCATCCAATCAAGCCCTTTCCCTAGATAGATACTCCCTTGTCTACCATCGTTGTAGGGGATGGAATAGGAAATAGAAGATGTGATGTTATAAACCCTTATTCCATATCGTTAACAGATATACTCAATATCGATTTCGTCCGGGTACTAAAAATGAAAATGATCCGGAATTTTATCAGCTAAGGTTTCCCAAAGGTCTTTTTCTTGATGTAGGGAAACGTGTGCGATGATAAGTGAGGTGATAGAAATGAAAAACAACGTTTAGTATCTTCGCAGTGAGTGAATTGTTTGATTTAACGCAAGAACAGCTTGCGAATAAACTTGGTGTTTCTAGATATGCGATTATAAGAATTGAAAATGGTGAACTGACGACCGATGAAATGGTGATAAAAATAGCACATTTTTTCGACAAAGACCCAAGTGAAATTTTTTTTGTAAATAAGTTGAACAAGTACAACAGAAACAAGTTGGTTATTCGCCAAAGCAGGTGATCTAAATACTAAACCAATTTTCCGGACACGCACGAAAACTGTCCACACCTCATAACCATTTAGATACGGAGGTGTTAGCCCATGAAGATCAAAAGAGCGATGAAACCAGAAGACATCATTGAGTTACCCGCAATGGTTTACGACAGCAAGACTGGCGAAACATACCAATTGGATACGGCTTCTTTCGAGATACAGCAGCGACTAAGGGAAAAAATAGCTGAAGTTTGGTATCGTGCAGCCGCCTTGGCTGTGAAAAAAGAATTGAATATTGATTTTGAGATTAAAAAAGCGGCTCCTTAATGGAGCCTACATAGGCATACAAGCATTTGGTTAGTATTTCCAGAGAGGAGACATTGCATGAATCAATTAAATCTAGCCCATCTTCAGCATATTAGAGACATTGTTGATGCTCATATCCGGAAACATCAAAACGATCTTCAGACCGTTATGGAATATCCAGATTTACCTTTTTTTCAAAAACACAAATTCAGAAATTGAACGTTCAAAAAGTTTTACAAAACAATCTGAAATATGTAGCGGTATTGTGATTTCCGATGAACGCGGGGAACGCTTCTCACGTTCCTATGTTTGTTTTGATCCTGCTTTCTTTTTGAACAATTCTAAAGAAATCAAAGACACCAACTACTAGCGGAAACCAATACCATTATGGTCAGTTGACCAAGGAGATTGCTGGTGTTAGTGATGTGAAACCATTTAAACGTTTCTATGATCCAAACATGATTAAGGTTGTTATTTTGGATGAGGAGAAGAGGGCTCCGGGTGCGGATGTGGTTCAGCAAGTCCAGAAACATATTGACGCTGAGTGTCCTATCAGAGCTGACGTGACGGTTGTCGCGGCCACTGAGGTCCCAATCAACATTATTGCTCAACTTGTGTTAGAGTATGGGACGGACCTTCTAACAGTCACGGATATGGCAACGAATTTAATCGTAGAATACTTAAAATCCATAGCGTTCAAGGACTCTTTTTGCCGCTATTCAAGGATTGCAAATGCTATTCTGGATGCCCAGGGAGTCATTGACTATACCAATCTGACGGTGAACGCAGGTTCTGCAAACATTACTATAAACGATGGGGATGTAGCGGTGCTTGGGACGGTGACCTTCACATGATCGATATTAAAGCAGAAATGATAAAATCCATGCTTAAGTATTATCGGAAATCGAAGGTGATGGATGCCGTAAAAAGCTAGGATGCAGCTGTACTGGCTGCTGTGCAATCTACCTTTCAAGAAGTCATTCAACAGTTCCTTGTCGATTCAGCGACTTGGGTCTTGACTAATTATGAGAAAGAGTATGAGCTGCAAGTGAAGAGTTTCAAGTATTATAGTGATTATGGACAAGATAGATTCAGAGATTGAAGTTTATATATGACCAAAATTTTGGTAAAAACTACTATTTTAAACTTAAGGGAAATTGGTGTCAAGTAAGAAAAGTTGGTGATCCTGCTAACTTTTCCAAAGAATTAAGTGTGATAAAAAGGATTAGAGAATAGCAAATGACTTGGAATGCCCTCGATGCAATTCAGGTTATTCTTTTTTACCAAATTAAATTTTTATAAAAATAGATCTAATTACCCAGGTACAAAAGCTTACGTTAGTACAAAATGCCCTTTGAATATACTGGATAAATCAGGTAAAATATTACTATATTCGACAATCACATAGGTACGATAAATGGCAAACCTGTCGAAAGATGGGGGCGCAAAGCTATAGGGGCTTCGTTGGTTCAATCCAACATGCCAGCCAGTTGCCGAAACCAGGTCTTCTATCCTACCTTGTGACTTATGATCAAAGGAGGTTATGTGATTATGGAAGTGCTATTTCGTTTTAAGTGTACGTGTTGCGAAAGGGAAGTTTTATCTGATGCAGTGATCATAAAGTGCTGTGGTAAGTTAATGGTAAATGAAGGTCATCTGTTGATGACCCATGAAGAAGTCCACAATTTGTATAATGAAATGCATATGAGTGTTTCGTAATGACGTCCGAAAGGGCGTTTTTCTTTTTAACCAAAACCAACTTTTCTTAATAAGGAGTTAAAATTTTGATGAATTGAATGATAATTGGTGTATCTTTCTTCGGTACATCATCTGACATTAGAATAAGGATACCTTCTTGTACTACATAAAGTATAGGAGGTTGCAGGATTCCATTTATAAAAAGGTTGATGTAAGAAACGCTGTTAGGATTTAGAATACCGGTCTTTCCGTACTGAATTAATTCATCATGATTGGTATAAATTTTCTTTACTCCGTCAGAAATTGCGTTGTATTGATAGGTTTCTACTTTTAGAACTTTAGGATCGTTTTGCTGTTGTTGACCCGGAAAGATATCCGGACAGCTGGAGGGCGGATAAAAAAAGGGTCTTTTTTGCTTTGGGGTCAAATTTCGCATTAGATTATCATCCTTTTTGATTTGACTATTAGTTTTATATGTAATGGACTTGATGAGTTTGACAAAGTTTTGGGAAAAAGGCTGCCGATCTGACAGCCTCTTTGAATTAAGTTTCAACCGTTGTTGTAGATGATGGAGCAAAGCTGACAATTTCCAGCACAATAGGTGTACTGGTTAGGATGGAGTCTCCGCCTGCTGGGACGTCAATGGCAAGTGATCCAACGCCAGTGGCGCCGGGTGTGTAAGTTGAAAGATCATCCATTTGTAAAACGCCGTTAATATATACATTAAAATAGTTATTATTCGCTGCTAAAGAAGGCAATGAAGTAACGGCTGCACCAGTGTCCTCAAAAAAGCTGGCTGCATCAATCGTTAACGTGGATCCTGCGGCTGTTTCGCCTGTTGTCGTATGAAAAAATCTTGAATCTGTCGGTACGGCATCTGTTGTTGTAGTAGCAGTAACTAAAAGTTTCATGAGTTGAAGGGCCATATTTGTATCCTCCTTTCAATTTGAAATAACTTGCAATAGTATTCTATGTGTTTCTATTAAAAACGCTTGGACTCTTTAATTGCTATCTAGTAGATTTTTAAAAAATAACCAAATAACCAATAAAACTTTTAAAAAAACACCTACTTTTGGTTTCAAACTCTTGGAGTATTTCGGATAAGCACCTGCCACGTGCATCATACATGGAAGCCTAATCACACTGCGTGGCGAGCTAAACCCAATCACCGTAGGGTCCAAGACGGGATGAGAGATACTCACGTAAACACCAATGAATGGGATGATATAGGGCAGCATATCACAATTTTCCCGGATGGAAAGATCATGACCGGACGTAATCCAGAAAAAATCCCTTGCTCCACTAAAGGATACAATCGCAGCCTTTTATGTTGGAGATGGTGGGGGACTTTGACCAGGGAAAGAACAATCTGGAAGGTGCCCAACTGGACACAGCCGTCCAGATTTCCCGATATTGGCATCGGATAGGAGCAGCCGTGTGTTCCACCGGGAGTGCCTACTCAACAGCAAGTCGCCAAAAAGTTGCCCGGGAACCGGAGTTAATAAGGGTTGGTTTATGGATCGGGTAAAGAAGGAGGATGAATATGAAATGACCAAAGAGGATGCGAATAAGATTATTGCCTTGCTTGGAGCCGGATGGCATATTTGCAAGGATAAGGCCAGCCAGGATGAATTCAAGCGGTTAGCAAATGAGATAAGAAAAGCAAGCGGACAACCTCTGCAATAATTTACGAAATCTCTAATATCCATAGATTGCGGAGATTTTTGTCTTTAGCAGGAGTATATCTTTTTCTGTGGAATAATATGGGTGGGTGAGTTTAAAGGGGGGACGATAGATTGAGGGGTATATTGATTAAGTTGTTATTTTTTAGTGTTTTTACGTTTAATTTATTAAATCCACACAGTGTTATGGCTATTTCATCAGAACTTAACCAGGGAGGAAATAATAATTATATTCCTTCAAGTGGTGGAAGTACTGGGACAGCTCCGCCTGACTCGTCTTCAAATGGGGGAAATTCGGTTCCTCCGCTAGATGATCCTGTACCGCCAGGCAATATCGATGTAATTATTGAAGGTTCAATTACTACAGAAACATTAGATGTACATGGCGATAAAGTTATCGACATTATGGATTTGATTAGGCTTGAGAAAAAAGATAACGATGGCTTTTCGTTGAATCTGTTTTTAGACTGGGTCTATGGAAAGAAAATATCTGACCTATAAGCTATCCTATTGTCCTAACCTGAAGGTGGTTTTTCTAGTCATTCTTACAACAAGCCTTTCTCTCAAATAGGGAGGAGGGCTTTATTTTTGTTTCGCCATACTCCGCTCTACTTGTTTCAGGTGCTTCAGCAATACTTCCTTATCGGGACAAGTTACGGTGTTCCAGACTTAAGCGCCGGGAGGAGAGGTAATATGGGATTGAAAGAAGGAGGAGAAAGGCAGAGAGCTGAACGTTCTGATCGAAAGATCGGAGTTAATTCGTCTCTACCCAAAGAAGTCCACAATAATTAGACCGTCTAGCTATCGCTTGTTGGATATCTAAAACAGGATTTGGAGCATACTTAATTGAACTATGTTTAAAAAATGAAAACATCGTGAACTGAACTTTGTCCAAGATCAGCATAAGCATCGAGCCGGGTTTAGAATTATCCCGTCAAAAGATGAAGATGGTTTGAAGTATTTTGGTTGAAAAGAAAAAGTTAAAATAAGAAAAAACCTAGCTACTTTGACTAAGGTTCCTCGTGTATTTTTATTCCTCTATATACGTCTCCACTTTAGAACATATTAGGTCCTCC
>NZ_JAKFCQ010000002.1:0-4254 GCF_036676585.1 Robertmurraya sp. | reverse complement strand
CGGATCCTTGAGTGGGAAGGGTATTAATAGCGGGAGGCGGGGCGGGTTGCACTGAATGTTTTCAACACACCGCAAATCGATGGCAACACACCAAACCTGTGGGAGCGGGCTTGCCCGCGATTCCCAACATCAACACAGCAACCAAGCCAGGCACGAACCTGTGGTGAGGGGATTTATCCCCGTTCGGCTGCAGAGCAGTCGCAAAGCGAATCAATAGATCTTTCTGGTTGACCGTATTTGGCGGTTTTGGGGCCGCTTCGCTGCCCAGCGGGGATAAATCCCCTCGCCACAGATTCTATGCAGTCGAATTACTCACGTCTCAACCGCTTCACTTGCTGATAAAGCAACTCAGTGAATTCCTCGCTGTCATTCGAGTGGTGACAGCGTCGATGACAGTTCGGACAAAGGGCTACAGCGTTGCTAGTTCGATCAGAACCCTTCTTCGCCAAGTGCTTAACATGGTGAACTTCAAGATATGGCGAGTCATTTTTAGTGAACGGCGCAGGTTGACGGCATCCTTCACATACACCTTTGGCTTTCTTACGAACCCAGGCTCTAACCTTTGGATCGCGTATGTAGGCGGTGCCTTGGGCAGGAGCACGCTTTGGCTTCAAAATCCCTACAGGTTCATCTTGAAGAGGCAGCTTTTCCAGTGCCACGGCTCTTCGCTCTAGTGTTTCTTCGTCAGCGGTCGGAGCTGTAGGATCTCCAGGCTTAACGCCTCTTTCAATTAGCACAGCTCGAATTGACTGCTCAACGTTCGAGCCAACGTTTCTGGCAGGCTTGTATCCTTTGATGAATTCCCGATGCATTTTCATCAGAACAGCGGAGATGTTCTGCATCCGGAACTCAACAGAGCCTTCGGTGCGAGTGGGCAATGACGATTCGCGCAGAGCAAGATTCTCTTCCGTCTTCACGAATTTCTGACCGCTTAGCTCTAGCGCGAGCATCTTCAGATAGGCATCCACCGCAGCCCTAATCTCAGGAACACTCCAATCGCTTTCTTTCTTCTTTACGCTCATAGCATCGCCGAGGGTTGAAAACCCTCGGACGATACTGAGTGGCCATTACACCTGTCTACGAAAATTCCTACAGAAAAGACCGACGTATCGCTCAAGCGATCCTACAAATACACCGTCGCTCTAACCCACCGAATGCTTCGACGACTGAAACACCTCCACGACCTTCCGCCACCAAGGCTTAACCACCGGGACCCGCCGCCGCGTGCGATTGAGGAGTAGATAAGGCATGTCCCGCAGCCGAATCCAGCCTTCATCCTGCCAATGCAACAGACTCAACGACATCTCCGGCCAATCCAACAAACTCAACATCGGCCGATCCGCGTTTTTCGACTGCTTAGCATCGCGCAAGGCCGGCACCACCTGATGAGTCAACCACTCACGCAACAACCGATTCCCCGGCGCATAGTGATACACCAACAACGCATACACACCGGATTCGCTGAGCATCAACCGCTTCTCCGGCTGGCCGTGGTACTCAATCAACAGCGTATGCCGCTGATCCTCGTCGAGCTTGCTGACGACACGATCATTCAGATGGAAGCCCATTAAGCGACCCAAATCTCGGGCGCAGAACCATGGCTGGTTTTCCAGAAGGAGGGCGTGAAGGTGGAGGTTGTGGCGTGTGAAGACTGTGGGGATGAAGGGATCAGACATGGCGAGCCTCCAGGGATGGAAGCGCATAGACAACGAAGCGGCTAAAGCAGATTTCCTTCGGAGAGAAGGAGACATTTTTAGGCATATCCTTTACCTCTGTGTGATGTCAGCTTTCTTAGGGCTGGGTGCCGGGAGTTAAGAAACCCCACACAGAGGGCCGGACATATTCCCCTTTCGGGTCTTGTATTAGCCCACTCCCGGCATAACAGAGATTTTTTGATGCCCACGGGGAAACCGTAGGCACAAAAAAGCCGCTTCTGTCGGGTGCGGTCAGTCCGCTGTGTGAGGTGTTTCTTAGGCACCGGAACGTAGCGTATTGTGTTGCTATGGTTTGGTCAAGGCACTAATTAACTTACATTCGCAAGTGCAAATGCTATTTTTTTGAAAAGAGACCATATATTTTCTTGAAAAGAAAAAAATGTATTGATTTGTATGCTTTTATTAATGTAAGTCCAAATACTAGGCTAAGTATGGTTATGGATAGCAGTAAAAATGCTGAAAAATTATTTAGCCAGTTTGGTAGGGTGTAGTACTGCCCTAAAGTTAATATTGATGGTGGTAGTGCAGCGGCTATTGCATAAACTAGCAGTAGGAATAATATTGTAGAGGCTGTTCCTGTGGTGGCGTGTGCTAGTGTTGAGGAGAATGAAGTTACTTTGACTTCAATGGTTGTTAGCTCTCTCTCCTTTCTGACTAATTCGTCAGATTTTTTTTCTATTTCAATGTCTTTAAGTTGTAGCGCTTTGGTGTTGGTTTCGTTAAGTTCTTCGATTGTTTTTGTGGATTCTTTTCTGTGCTCTAATTTTATGGAGTCTATGATTTCGAATACATCGTCATCATCAAACTCTGTACCTGCATCCAGCGATGTTTCATTTACTTTGTCCATCAAGGATTTGTCCCAGCGAACAAGCATGAAGTCGTTTTCTGACACTTCACCCTGTTTTCTAAGAAGTTCTAGGCGAGAAATGAAAGTTGACCAAAAGCGATCATCGGCGTAAATAGATGCATAAGCATCTGCTAGCAAGTTTTTTGCAGGTAGGTTTTCGAAAAGTTTAGGGTTTTTCAACCATAGAATAGTAGATAACAACCGTTCAGTGATTACTATTGGGATTGAGGAGCGAGGGAGTTCATTTATTAGGTGGCTATTTGTGAAGCGTTCAAAATTCAGGTTTAGGGTTACAAATAAACTGAAATTTTCATTGAGGGATGAGATTTTTTTCCCCTTTCGAAGATTAAATACCCTGGAGACACAGGTGACGTCATGATGTAAATCGTTTTCAAATCCCTTTCGAATCAAGTATGTTTCTAACCCTTTGAAATCGCAATTGAATTCTTCGTCAATTTTAAAGTTGTTAACTATCTCGATATCGAGAGTGTTGAGTTTTGTTTCAAGTAATACTGACTCTGTTTCAAGTCTGGCTTTGTCTATGCCTTTACTTCTCAAAAGTTCAAGGGTTTTTGAATTAAAAGAGGAGTAATTTTTCTTTTCTAGTTTTTCGCCCCATATGCTGAAAAGTCGTTGGACTTCGTCTAATGTGATGTCGAATATTTTTATATTGACTTTTAATGATTTTATTAATGAAATGAATTCGGTTAAAGCTAATTCTTTTGATCGTCCAGAATAGCCCAATATCCCCAATATGATCGGAGAGTCAAGATATATTGTGACGTTTTCTAGGTGGCGTTTTGTAGTTGTTTTGTCGGCATATGATATGTAATTGGATAGTATCATGCCTTTCACGACCCTCATGAGGTCCTCGGAGAAGGCCGGCTGTTCTTTGTATAGATTTGTTATATATGAGGCTGTAAGGAATTGGGAGTTCTTTATTTTTGTCTCTATCTTTGCTTTCTGCCCACCAACGATTCCAACAAAGGTAGACATGTGTTCCGTTAGGAATGTATATAAAAAAACTTCGCATTCCTCGAGTGTTAAGGTTTTGTTGTGCGCGGTGAGCGAGAACTCTTTGAAATTTTGGAGGATTCTATTAATTGAATTTTCTATTTCGGTTCGCTTGTGATTGGCGTTGTGAACTAGTCGACTGATTATTTCTGGGTTCTTAAAGTATACTCCATACCTTTGAGCTATTACTTTTCTCTTCTTTGCTCGAATAAGTATAGATTTTAAGGCGGACTCAGGTGGGTTTATTCCAAAGCGCTCTTTTAGTCCAAGCTTTACGTCGGCTATATTAAAGCTCTCACTCTCAATTTCATCAACTATTAACGCAATGTATGGAATGAAGAGGTCGATCTCATCGTTGATATTCTCTCCCTTAAGAGTTTCGAGCAGCGCAAGGTTGATTAGAGGTGTGTGATTGACTAATTGTTTGAGTGACATTCACTTGCGCCTTTTTTAAGGGATGGTATGAAAAATCTTAAAAAAACCTCGCTATTGCGAGGTTTTTTAAAGCTTTCCACCATTCGTGTGAATTAACTTATAGCGTGGCTATCTAGCGTCATCAATCCCAGCTCAACGCCCCACCAGTCTGATACTCAATAACCCGAGTCTCAAAGAAATTCTTCTCTTTCTTCAAGTCCATGATCTCGCTCATCCAAGGGAACGGGTTAGTCGTCCCTGGAT
>NZ_JAKFCQ010000001.1:0-13085 GCF_036676585.1 Robertmurraya sp. | reverse complement strand
TAGCTGTTAAAGATTGACTAGGAAAACTTGTGCAATAAGGATTCCTAGTCATTGTCAAGCAACTTAGTATGAACTGAATGAAGATCATCTTAATTAAAACCACTGGATCCATACTTGGACGTCAGATCTAGAATATAAGCCTTTCTACATTGGAATATTAAATGAACAATCAATGGTCTGCATTTCTAATCGTTTACGTTCAGTCTTCCTCGTTCTTCACCTCAAAGGATTACTCTATATGTTTTAAGGATAGAGTCAGCTAATTTAAGTTGATTGGAGCGGAGGGTGGCGACTCCTGCGGGAAAAGCGGGACAGTCGAGACCCTGGACTGAGCGTAGCGAGGGAAGCGGCTCGGCCTCGCCCGCGGAAAGCGTCCACCCGGAGTGGAAATCTACCAGTACAAGTTACATTTTATTCAAACAAAAACTACTTCTGGTATAGAAGTAGTTTTTGTTTTCTTATGAGATGTATCTAGGGAACAAAATATTGTTTTCAAGGTGAACGTGCATAAATGTTTGTTCTTCTAATAATTCAAGTCTTTTGTATACTAGACGGTACGTACCACAAGCATCCATTGGTGGTTGGAAGTCGGATGTAATATCTCTTAGTTCCTTTAAAATTGCTCCAGCATGATCATGTTCTTTTTCTAATTCTGTTATCTCTTTAATCATTTCGTCACGAGTTTCGCCAGTGGTAGTATCAAGCTTTTGTAGCATCGGAAAAACGAGTTCTTCTTCTTTTGCTGTGTGTTCAAGTAATTCCTTTTTTAGTTCGTAAAATAGTTCGTATACCTTTAACAATTCTGGGCGATGGCCACCATGGACCTTTGCCACCTTTGTTACGTAAGGACTTAAGTTAGCGAGTTCTTCTTCTAAAGGACGGTGATAATGTTCAATCACATGGTTAATAATTACGTCAGATGCTGAATCTGTCCATACTGCTACATCTTCTTTAGATCCTTTATACGTATCAAAAAGCTGTTGAAGCTCTTGAATAATTTCATTAGCATCTACTGATTTTTCAGAAGCAGCTTGGTCTAAAGGTATATTCCCACCACAGCAAAAATCAATTCGGTTTCTCTTAAACACGTCTGCTGCTTTTGGAAATTCATTTACTATATCTTTTACTAATGAGTCAGTTTGAAATGGATATGTCATTTTAATTGCCCTCCAAAAATACTTTTTATTTACAAATTAAGAATAAATGATTTTGTCTTACTTTAAGGTGATGTGAATCACACTTTCAAATAAATGTTTTCTATTTTCTTCAAATTGTTATGGGAAGTGCGCTAAAATAAGTTATTAAGTGATGTTTGTCCTGTTTTATAGTTATTTGAATGTTTATAATTACACAGGTGAACAGAGGACCTTACCATATAGGAGTTGATTTAATTGGTTGAAAAAAGAACGCCGATACAAGTTGGTGAAGCAGTAAAGAAAGTGATGTCGTATTTCTTACCAGGCAAGAAAGAATTAGTTTCTATTAACGAGAGTTATAGCCGATACCTTTCCGAGGATTTAGTCGCAACGTCAGATGTTCCCCACTTCAATCGTTCTCCTTATGATGGTTTTGCTATTCGTTCGGTTGATTCAGCAAATGCTTCACTTTCCAATCCTGTTGAATTCGAAGTAGTTGATCATATTGGTGCAGGATACGTTTCAAATAAGGAAGTCGGTGAATTCCAAGCAGTTCGCATTATGACTGGTGCACAGATGCCTATGAATTGTGACGCAGTTGTCATGTTAGAACTCGCAAAAACGAGTGAAAAGAACGGAAAATCATATATGTCCATTAAGCGATCTTATAAACCAGGAGATAATGTTTCTTTCGCTGGTGAGGATGCGAAAAAGGGAGAAGTCCTTGTAAAAAGAGGAACAAAAATCAATCCTGGGATTCAAGCGATGCTTGCAACATTTGGCTATAAGAATGTACCTGTTGCTAAAAAACCTATAATTGGATTATTTGCCACTGGTACAGAACTGCTTGAGGTAGAGGATGAATTACAGCCAGGGAAAATCCGAAACTCTAATACCCACATGATTATTGCTCAAATCGAGCGTTCTGGGGCCGAAGTAAGGTATTTCGGGAAACTTCCTGATGATTTTGAATTATGCTATGAATCGATTAGAAGTGCCATAGTAGAGGTTGATTTATTGATAACTACTGGTGGTGTCTCGGTTGGAGACTTCGATTATTTGCCTCAAATTTATAAAAAGTTGGGGGCGGATGTCCTTTTTAATAAAGTAGCAATGAGACCTGGAAGTGTTACCACAGTAGCACATTTGGATGGGAAAATTTTATTTGGGTTATCTGGAAATCCTTCTGCTTGTTATGTAGGGTTTGAGTTATTTGCGAGACCCATCATTCGTACCATGCTGTATTGTCCGAAGCCACATTTAAGAAGAGAAAAGGCCGTTCTAGAAGTTGATTTTCCAAAAGCAAACCCGTTTACTCGTTTTGTGAGGAGCAAAGTAACAATCGCTGATGGAAAGTTAGTGGCCGCACCTAGTGGAGTAGACAAATCAAATATCGTGATGAGTTTGGCAGGGGCCAATTCATTTATTATCCTACCAGGTGGAACAAGAGGGTATGAAGCCCATACGATTGTTGATGTCTTACTGTTAGAGGATCATGAAGGTAGTGAATGGCCGTGGTAAAACCCGTAATTGTGCAAGTAGTTGGTTTTCAAAACAGTGGAAAAACAACATTTGTCAAAAAACTACTACAAGAACTATCCAAGCAAAATATATATGTAGCTACAATTAAGCATCATGGGCATGGGGGCAAACCTGACGTAGTTGAAAAAAAGGACTCATCGGAGCATATATATTCTGGTGCCTTTGCCTCATTAGTTGAGGGAGAAGGAAGACTTCTTCTTCAAGTAGAGAAGGATGAATGGAATGTACAAGAACAGATCCATATTTTATGTAGCATGAATCCAGAGGTTATTGTAATAGAAGGGCATAAAAATGAAAGATATAACAAAATTGTCCTTTTAAGAAATAAAGAAGATTTTGATGCTCTTAAAAGTTTAGAGCATGTGATGGCGTTTGTAAGTTGCGAACCGTTACATATAAATACGAACGTTCCTATTAGGAACGAAAACGATACAATGACCTGGCTTGTACAATATATAAATGAACAAAGAAATCATGGAAACTGCAAAGTGTAAAAGTGCTTTGCAGTTTTTTGCACTGTGATTCAATTCACTTACTAACACCCTTCATTCTTTTATAGTATAAATAGCTACAACACTAGGAGTGAGGACAATGAAATTATTTTTACCAAAACAGCATGGTGCATGGGCAATGTTAATCATCCCTTTTTGGTTAGGTGTGATTGCTTCCAACTTCCTTTGGCAGCATATCCCTTTCTTTGTGGGGTGGTTACTACTATATTTGGCGACATATCCTATGTTGCTATTATTTAAAAGAAAGAAACTCTCTTTGTATAAAAAATGGACGATTATCTACATGCTACCGGCTTTGTTTTTTCTGCTGTTCCCTTTGTTGACAAGGCCTTCTATTATTCTTTTTGGACTGATCATGATCCCGTTTTTTTGCATAAATGCGTATTTCTCTAGCAAAAACAACGATCGTGCACTAACGAATGATTTAAGCGCCATTATCGTATTTGCAATTGCTGGCTTAGCAAGTAGCTTTTTAGGGGAGGGAGTAGTTAGTTACAAAGCGTGGCTTGCCTTTTTCTCTTCGATTCTCTTTTTTACAGGAAGTACATTCTATGTAAAAACCATGATTCGCGAGAAAAAAAGTGAAGTATACCAACAAATCTCATGGGGATATCATTTGGTGGTGGTCATACTTTGGCTGATTGTTGGCTATTGGATCTTTGCATTAGCTAGCTTGCCAAGCTTACTTAGAGCCATTTTCTTCTATGGGAAGCCTTACTCAGCAAAAAAAGTAGGGATTTTAGAGATTGTAAATGCTGTTTTATTTTTTGGAATGATGACAGTAGCGTTACTAGTATCATAAATAAAGCACTCGGCGTTTCACATCTGCCGAGTGCTTTTAATCAATTTTACAAATATCAATTGGACAATCTTCACAATCAATCTCATCTCTTAAGAACTTCAAATTATGAATAGTAATAATTCCTTTATCGATGGAGATGATGTTATTTTTTCGTAATTCACTTAACAAGCGATTAGCAACTTCCCTGGATGTTCCACAAAAATTTGCTATCTCTTGATTGGTCAAGGGATGATCTATGACAATGCCATGTTCACGAACAATTCCATAACTATTGCATAAACGAATGAGTGTGGAGTACAATGCCCCTTTTTTACCGTGAAGAATAAGGTCTCTAAATTTGGTTTGGTTTCTTAATAGCTGACCGTTTAACCATTTCATAAATTGCAAAGATAAAGAATGATCCTTGCTAAGCTTTTCCTCTAAATCACCCTTATGAATGATTGCAACCTCACCATCTTCTACTATCTTTGCGTCCAACATGTACTTAGGTGAAGCACAAAATAAAGGCATTTCCCCAATAAGCTCTCCAGTAGAGCACATTCGAATGGTCAGTTCTCTTCCATCTGGGACCATTTTGCTGATTTGGATCTTTCCATTTAGAACGACAAATAACTCCTCAGCCTTTTGGCCTTCTTGAAATAAATAATTTCCTTTTTCAATCTTACGTGTATACCTTGCCACTTGTATAAAATCTTGTAGCTGTATGGAAGTATTCATGGAGATGTCACCCACCTGACCGCTTTGCTAGCCACTTTAATTAACTAGTCTAACTGTAAAAAGAAAAATCAATTTCGTCAACCTTAAAACCTCCCAATAGGAGTAATTGTTTATACAGATTTTTTGTTAGAAGTACTAACATTAAAAATAATCTAAAAAAAATGAAAATAGTTTAAAAAATTGGTTGATTTTATTGTTAGCTATTTTTATAATAAGGTACATTAAAACTTATAAAAATTAAATCGAATGATTAAATATGCAATAATATTCAGGAAGGGGTAAGGAATGAAAGTATCAATTATCGGAACAACCGGATATGGTGGAGTTGAGTTGCTCCGTATATTGCACTCACACCCTGAATTCGACATACATTCCATTCATTCAACAAAAGAAGAAGTTGCCATTTCAGATGAATATCCACATCTTTATGGAATTATTGATAAAAAAATGAGCAGCATTGATGCTGATAAAATTGCTGAAGAAAGTGATTTAGTCTTTTTTGCTACTCCATCAGGGGTTTCCTCAAGCCTCGTTGATCAATTTATCGGCAAAGATATCAAGGTCATTGACCTATCAGGGGATTTAAGGTTAAAGGATTCTTCTGATTATCTAAAATGGTATAAAAAAACTCCTGCAAATGAGACCATTGTTGATGAAGCTGTATATGGATTAAGCGAATGGAATAAGGAGCAGGTAAAAGCGGCAAATTGGGTCGCCAATCCCGGATGTTATCCAACAGCTACTTTACTTGGGTTAGCTCCTGTTGTAAAGGAAGGGTTAATTGACCCAAGGAGTATTATCGTTGATGCGAAATCAGGAACCTCAGGGGCAGGGAGAGCAGCTAGTCGAGCAACATTATATGCAGAGGTAAATGAGAATTTTAAAATTTACAAGGTGAATGAACATCAGCATATTCCTGAAATTGAGCAACAGTTAATGCTCTGGAATAGTGAGATTCAGCCAATCACCTTTAGCACCCATCTTCTTCCGTTAACAAGAGGGATTATGGCCACGATGTATGTCCAGCTTTCAGCAGATTGGGAGACAGAAAGAGTTATAGATTTATATCAATCGTATTATGAAAATGAGCCGTTCGTCCGAGTAAGACCACAAGGCTATTTTCCATCAATCAAGGATGTATCAAGTTCGAACTATTGTGATATAGGTTTACACGTTGATAAGAGAACAAACCGATTAACAATCGTATCGGTAATCGATAATTTAATGAAGGGTGCTGCAGGGCAGGCCGTACAAAATGCAAACATCATGTTTGGTTTGGAGAGTCATTCAGGTTTGAAGTTTATGCCACTGTATCCGTAATAGGAGGTTAAGGGATGGAAGCTTTATCGGAAGTGTCACAAGTAAAAAAAGTAAATGGTGGTAGCGTAGTCTCACCAAAGGGATTTTATGCAGGTGGTGTACACGCTGGACTTCGTTATTCTAGAAAAGATGTTGGATTAATATATAGTGAAGTACCTGCCAGTAGCGCAGCTGTTTACACATTAAATCAGTTTCAAGCAGCCCCGCTAAAGGTAACTCAGCATAGTATTCAGGAAAATGGAAAGCTACAAGCGGTGATTGTAAATAGTGCATGCGCAAATGCTTGTACAGGAGAAAGAGGTCTACAAGATGCCTACTCCATGCGAAAGCTGACAGCCGATAAGCTGAACATTGAGGAAACTTTCGTAGCGGTTGCTTCTACAGGAGTAATCGGTGAGTACCTCCAAATGGATCGAATTGCAGCAGGAATTTCAGAAATACAATTTGGTCAAACAGAAGAAGATGCTGAAGGATTTCAAACGGCGATTTTAACAACAGATACATGTATGAAAAGCAGTTGTTACACAACTGAGATTGATGGGAAACTAGTGACGATGGGTGGAGCATCAAAAGGATCTGGAATGATTCATCCAAATATGGCTACCATGCTCGGCTTTATTACTTGTGATGCCGCAATATCTCCTGAGTCTCTAAAGAAAGCACTAAAAAGCGTAACAAATGAGTCCTTCAACCAAATAACAGTCGATGGTGATACATCTACGAACGATATGGTACTTGTAATGGCGAACGGAAAAGCTGGAAATGAGGAGCTTCATGAAGGCCATAAGGATTGGGAAGCTTTCATTGAGTTACTGAAAAATACAAGCCAAGACTTAGCAAAGCAAATTGCACGTGACGGAGAGGGAGCCACAAAGCTAATTGAAGTAAGTGTAAAAGGTGCAGCTTCCAATGACGATGCGCGTAAAATTGCAAAGCAAATTGTTGGTTCCAATCTTGTAAAAACAGCTATTTTCGGTGCTGATGCAAACTGGGGACGTATTATTGGTGCGATTGGTCAAGCGGGTGTCGAAGTGAATGTTGATACTGTAAATATTAAACTTGGTGAAACAACGATGTTATTAAATAGTGTGCCTCAAGTGTTTTCAGAGGATGACGCTAAGAAATATTTAGAAAATGATACGATCCATATTTTCGTTGATTTACAATTTGGAGACGGAGAAGGAAAGGCATGGGGATGTGACCTTTCTTACGATTACGTAAAAATTAATGCGAGCTATCGGACGTAAGGAGGCACATAGGTTGTCAACGATCGTAATTAAATGTGGTGGAAGTGTATTAAACGAACTATCTTCTAGTTTTTTTGAAAGTATAAAAGAAATGAAGAAGAAAGGTTTTTCTGTGGTGATTGTTCATGGTGGTGGACCGGACATAAATGACATGCTTGAGAAGCTAAACATTATTCCTGAATTTGTAAATGGACTTAGGAAAACAACGAAGGAAACCTTACAAATTGCTGAAATGGTGCTCACAGGTAAAACAAATCGTAAGTTGGTCGAACAACTGAATGATTTTGGACTCACAGCTGTAGGGCTAAATGGAAGTGACTCTAATCTAATCCAAGCAGAATACCTAGACAAAGAGCGACTTGGATATGTTGGTAAGGTCCAATCAATTAATAAAGAGCTCATACAATTAATGGTTGAATCGGGACATATACCGGTGATTACACCGATTGCGATAAATAAACAAAATGTAAAGCTTAACGTAAATGCAGATTACGCAGCTGCTGCTGTTGCGATCGGTTTAGAAGCAGAGCAGTGCTTGTTTGTGACAGATGTGGATGGGATTCTCGTAAACAATCAAGTGAAGAAAGAACTTAATAAGCGTGAAGTTAGTGAATTGATTGAAAACGGTACGATATATGGTGGCATGATTCCTAAAGTAGAGTCAGCACTGTCAGCGATAGACATGGGGCTTAAGAGCGTAATGATTGTGAATGGTAAAAAAGGATTTTTTGAGAATGGCAAATGGCTTGGTACTCAGATTTGTAGAAAGGAAGGGATTCTTCAATGAGTGGTCTTTTTCCAACATATGCAAGATGGGAAGTGGAGCCATCTAAGGCTGTAGGTTCCTATTTATACGATAAAAATGATAAGAAATATTTAGATTTTACTTCTGGAATCGGAGTTTGTAACCTTGGACATCAGCCAGAAGTGGTGAAAAAAGCTGTGATTCATCAGCTTGATCAATTCTGGCATGTATCGAATCTGTTTCATCAAGAAAAGCAAGTTCTTGCTGCAAAAATGCTTGCTGATGCCGCTGGATTAGAGGCAGTATTTTTTGCAAATAGTGGGGCTGAAGCCAACGAAGGAGCAATTAAACTCGCAAGAAAAGCAACGGGAAGAACAAAAATTATTACGTTTCAACAATCCTTCCACGGAAGAACTTTTGCGACGATGTCAGCGACGGGTCAAGACAAAATAAAAGAAGGCTACGGTAACATGCTCGAAACATTTGTTTATGTTCCGTTTAACGATATCACGTCACTAAAAGCAGAAATGTCTCATGAAGTGGCAGCTGTAATGCTTGAAGTCATTCAAGGTGAGGGCGGTATTCATGTAGGTGAAGAGGCTTTTCTTAAAGAAGTAGAGAAGCTTTGTAAGGAATATGGTGCGTTATTTGTTATTGATGAAATCCAAACAGGTATAGGTAGAACGGGTAAGCCTTTTGCTTTTCAACAGTACGATTTATCTCCTGATATCGTGACTTCAGCAAAGGGATTAGGAAGTGGATTTCCGATCGGGGCAGTAATCGGTACAGAGAAGCTGGTGACGTTTTTTGGACCGGGAAGTCATGGTTCCACATTTGGAGGAAATCCCGTTTCCATTAGTGCTGCTATTGCTACGATGGAAGCGATCTTTGCTCCTGAATTTTTAGAGTCAGTTGTAAAAAAGGGAGAATACACGAAAACGTTACTTGAACATGAATTAAAGGATATTTCTGTTGTAAAGGAGATTCGCGGCTCCGGATTAATGATAGGTATTGAATTACAAAATTCGGTAGGTTCACTTCTAAAGGATTTAAGAGAAAGCGGATTGTTAGCATTACCAGCTGGTGAAAATGTTCTCCGTCTTCTGCCGCCATTAACTGCAACAGAGGAACAAATAAATGAAGCGGTTAATATAATTAAAATGGTCTTACAAAAATCATATATAACAGCCTAAAATGGCTGCTCTTTTTTACAGGTTATTGCATAAAAATTAAGTTTTGGATATAAATATTCACAATTTACGAGGTGGAACAATGAAAGCATATGTGCATTTAAAAAGTGGTGACACGTTCGAAGGAAAATGGGTTGTCAAAACAGACAATGAACCAGTGTCCGGGGAGATTGTATTTTATACAGGAATGACTGGGTATCAAGAAGTATTGACGGACCCTTCATATAAGGATCAAATCATCGTATTTACGTATCCTCTAATTGGTAACTACGGGATAAATCTTGAAGATTTTGAAAGTAAAAAACCACATGTTGCTGGGGTCATTGTATATGAGGCTTGTATGAATAACTCTCATTACCAAGCTAAATACTCGTTAAGTGAATATCTACAAAAATGGGGAATTCCACTAATTGAACATGTGGATACGAGAGAAGTTGTAAAACAAATCCGTAACGAGGGTTCCATGCCTGTCGTGATTAACACGGATTCTGATAAACCACAATCCTTCGAGCTTGGAGATATGGAAAAGGTATCGAAAGTGTCTTCAACAGAGATCTCAACGGAAGGGAACGAAGGAGATTTTCACGTCGTATTAATGGATTTTGGAAATAAGAAGTCGATTCAACAATCGTTGTTAAATAGAGGCTGCAAGGTAACAACTGTTCCTTACAATAGCTCATATGAAGAAATTAAAAAGCTAAATCCGGATGGCATTTTATTATCCAATGGTCCTGGAGACCCGAAGCATCTCAAACATTTATTGCCTAACATCTCTAAGGTCATTAAAGCGTATCCGACCCTGGGAATTTGTTTAGGTCACCAACTAGCAGGTTTAGCTTTAGGAGCAGATACAAAGAAATTATTGTTTGGACATCGTGGTGCTAATCATCCAGTAATGGATAAGGAAACGAAGACTGTATTTATGACCTCTCAGAATCATAGCTATTACGTTGATGAAAAAAGCTTAGCTGGCACGGGTCTTAAAACTCGATTTTATAATTTACATGATTCAACGATTGAAGGATTTTACCACGAAAGCTATCAGTTAATAACGACACAATTTCACCCTGAAGCAAACCCAGGTCCTTCAGAGGGTGAATATATTTTTGACGAATTTTTACAATTAATTAAAGAAAATAATGGGAGTCAAGTTGCATATGCCTAAAGATCAATCTATCACATCCATATTAGTCATCGGTTCGGGACCGATAATCATCGGGCAAGCGGCAGAATTCGATTATGCAGGCACACAAGCCTGCATGGCCTTAAAAGAGGAAGGGTACCGAGTTATATTAGTAAATAATAATCCGGCTACCATTATGACAGATAGTCATTTTGCTGATGCTATATATTTCGAACCACTTACAGTAGACGTTATCGAGAAAATTATTAAAAAAGAACAGCCTGATGGGTTACTTGCTACGCTAGGTGGACAAACGGGACTAAACCTTGCGTTTCAATTAGCCGAGCATGGAATTCTTGAGAAATACGGAGTAAAGGTTCTAGGTACCTCTATTGAGTCAATTAAAAAAGGTGAGGATCGTTCCGCCTTTCGTCAGTTAATGAACGAGCTTGGAGAGCCTGTACCAGAAAGTAAGATTGTTCATACTGTTGATGAAGCAGTCAGCTTTTCAAAAGAAATTGGTTTCCCAATTATCATTAGACCTGCATACACGCTGGGTGGAACAGGTGGAGGAATTGCATCAAATGAGGAGGAATTCCTCCAATTGGTCCAAGGAGGACTCAAAGAGAGTCCAATCCATCAATGCTTAATTGAAAAAAGTATTGCTGGTTTTAAAGAAGTTGAGTATGAAGTGATGCGTGATGCTTCTAATACATGCATTATCATTTGTAATATGGAAAATTTAGACCCAGTTGGAATCCACACAGGTGATTCAATCGTTGTTGCTCCTTCTCAAACATTAACAGATGAAGAGTATCAAATGCTCAGGTCTGCTTCGATTAAGATCATTTCTGCGCTTGGAATCGTTGGTGGTTGTAATATCCAATTTGCCTTAGATCCGGAAAGTAAGAATTATTACTTAATTGAAGTAAATCCTCGAGTAAGTCGTTCTTCTGCACTTGCTTCAAAAGCAACGGGGTATCCAATCGCTAGAATGGCTGCCAAGCTTTCAGTAGGTTATGAGTTGTCAGAGTTAATTAATCCTGTAACAGGTGATACGTTTGCAAGCTTCGAGCCTGCATTGGATTATGTCGTTGTTAAGTTTCCTAAGTGGCCATTTGATAAGTTCCCAACCATTGAGAGAAAGTTGGGTACACAAATGAAGGCAACGGGAGAGGTAATGGGGATCGACCGAAACTTTGAAAGAGCACTTTTAAAAGCTATTCGTTCTCTCGAAATTAAGGTACAGGATTTAGAGATGTCCTCCTTAAAAACATTAAGTAAAGAACAATTATATGTTGAACTTGCGAAACAAAACGATGAGCGCTTTTTCATCTTAATGGAGCTAATGAGACGTGGGGAAGAAGTAAATACTCTGCATGAATTGACGAAAATTGATTTCTTCTTCCTATACTATATGAAGAAGCTTGCTCAGTTAGAAAAGGAAATTTATGAAGCAACTATCCAATCTGTTACATCGGAACAGTTACAGCTTTTTAAAGAAAAAGGATTTAGTGATCGTTTTCTAGCTGAAGCATGGAATGTGACGGAAGCAGAACTGAGAGAAACACGTAAGAAACACAATATTTTGCCAGCTTACAAAATGGTGGATACATGTGCAGCCGAGTTTTCTGCAGTTACAAATTACTTTTACTCCACTTATTTTGGGAAAAATGAACAAATTCCTTCAGATAAAAGAAAGGTAGTCATCGTTGGCAGTGGTCCGATTCGAATTGGCCAAGGCATTGAGTTTGATTACTGCTCCGTTCACGGAGTGTTTGCTTTAAAAGATGAAGGTATAGAAACGATTATGATCAATAATAACCCGGAAACGGTTAGTACGGATTTTGCTACAGCTGATCGTTTGTATTTTGAGCCGTTAACCGTTGAAGACATTTTGAATGTGTTAGAAGCTGAGGAAACTAATGAGGTTATCATTCAACTAGGCGGTCAAACTGCGATAAACTTAGCGGAAGGTCTTGAACAAGCGGGAGTAACTATTTTAGGTACTGGTTCGGAGGTTATCGATGTACTAGAAGAAAGAGATAAATTTTATCAACTTCTTGATGAACTAGAGATACCAAGACTTGAAGGTCAATTTGTAAACTGTATTGAAGAGCTTAATGAGGCTGCTAACTCCATTGGTTATCCAATCCTCATTCGCCCTTCTTATGTTATCGGTGGAAGAGGAATGGTCACTATTAAGGAATCAAGTGAGCTTCAAGCATTTATTGAAGAGACGGATTTACAGTTCCCATACCTTGTTGATCAGTTTTTACCAGCAATAGAAGCAGAGCTTGATCTAGTCAGTGATGGTGAAAATGTTCTAGCCCCTGTGGTGATGGAACATATTGAACGAACAGGTGTCCATTCCGGCGATAGTTTGTCTGTGTTACCTCCTCACACTTTATCGAAAAAAGTTCAAGAGAAAATGCTTTCTTATGCAACGAAAATTACTACTCATCTTAAATATAAAGGTCTTCTAAATATACAGTTTATTATTGATCAAGAAAATGTATATGTGTTAGAAGTCAATCCACGTGCAAGTCGAACAGTACCGATTATAAGTAAGGTTACAGGTGTACCATTAGTTCAAATTGCGACAAAAATATTGCTTGGGAAATACCGGTTGTCGAAAAATGATGAATCATTGAATTTAAATGATCTCCCATTTGTTTGTGTGAAGTACCCTGTGTTTTCAAATTATGCGTTAAAAGGGTTAGATTCAAAGGTGAGTCCAGAGATGAGATC